>JADMKR010000259.1 GCA_015478765.1 Flavobacterium sp. | reverse complement strand
CGATATCGCGAAATTTTTTCCGCCAGATACACTTTTAAAAAATGCATTGCGCAAAAAATTGGATCTTATTTCCGAAACAGTTTTTATTTGGTGTTCACAAGATAGGCCTAAGAAAGGACTGGAAGTAATTTTGTCTGCCTGGGAGTCGGTTTATGAGCCAGAGAAAAACATGGTGCTGCTTGTTATTGGTTGCGCACCGCGGGATCCTATGCTGGGAGTGAGATTCCTTGGCCGCATTCAAAACGATTTACTTCCTGAATACTATCAAGTCGCCGATGTGATGTTATTTTCAACATTGTGCGAAGAAGGTTTCGGGATGAGCCTGGTTGAAGCGCTGCATTGCGGTTGCTATTGTATTGCTTCTGCTTTGGGGGGCGTACCCGAAGTTTTACAGTTTGGAAAATTGGGTGAATTGATCGACAATCCATTTCTTGCATCGGAATGGGCAAGAGCCATCAATGCATATTTATTGAAACCTGTGGAGGCGCCGAGCATTCCGGCAGATTTATATACGACCCAAAACTGGAATAGCGATATGAATAAAATCATTACCGACGCAAAAAGAACTTTGGAAAGCCTATGAAAACAATTGCAATCATTCCCGCGCGTGGCGGTTCCAAAAGGCTACCCGGTAAAAACCTGCTTCCTCTGGGCGGGTTACCGTTAATCGCACATTCAATCTTGTATGCGCAAGCGAATCCCGATATAATTGACGCCGTGTTCGTGACCACAAACGATCCTGAAATTAGGAAGGTCGCTCGGGAATATGGTGCGGAGGTTATCGACCGCCCGGCTGAATTATCCGGCGATTTAGAACCTACTTCAAGCGCGCTCCGCCATGCAGTATTGCAGTTGGATTCGGATGTTGAAAATATAGTATTGCTACAACCTACTAATCCGCTTCGGCCCGCCAATTTACTCGCGGAAGCTTTTGAGCAATATCAAAATCGCAATGCGCCAAGTTTATTTACAGTCACCCGCAGCGAACGTAAATTGGGCAAAATTGAAAATAACCGCTTTTGCCCAACTAATTACACATTCGGTCAACGCAGCCAGGATCTCGAACCCCAATTCTATGAAAACGGTTTGTTGTATATTAGCCGCCGCTCCTTAATTCTCAACAACGAAATAATCAGGGCCGATGCATTTCCGTTTGAGATTGATCCCGATTTCCCGATAGTCGATATCGATTCAATGACGGATTATAAGTATGCACAGTATCTGTACAATTTAAAAAAACAAGGATGAATTTAGCTTACGATAATTTTAAACGATTCGCTTTCTTGCCCGGTAGCGATTACATTGCCAGCGAAAATGCCCTAAGGGCGATTCTACAGATTATTGACGATTTTAAGATAAAGTCGATTTTAGAACTGGGCATGGGAATAGGATCAATTGCCGATACAGTCTTAAAACACATGCCCGAGATATATTACACCGGTACCGAGGCGAACGAGTTTTGTTTGGATGCGCTGCCCGATAATGTTGAAGATTATAACAAGGTGAACCTCTTTAATTCCCTTAACGACATTAAGGATGGTAGACAATATGATTTAATTATAATTGACGGGTCCGACGCTTCGCTGCAGCAAATTACGCGTTTCAGTCACGAAAACACAATTTTCTTTGTGGAAGGCTTCAGAGGAGAACAGGTAAAACTTCTCCGGAAGATATTTACCGATTCGCTTCACGTCGAAATCATTTCCAACAAAAAAAATCGTGAATACGGACCGTTTCCAAGCGATCGATGGATGGGAGGAGCCCAACTTATATTCATTAACCCAACGTTTTACAAACGATTTTACTGGTTTAAAGAAAAAGTACGCTCGTTTATAATTCGCCGAACCCGAAAAGATTCCAAATAATGGCAAATCCGATTTTTTCAATAGCTAACCGTCAAATTGGACCCGATTTTCCGCCTTTGGTCATTGCCGAAATCGGAATCAACCACGAAGGATCCCTCGAAGTAGCCAAACAAATGGTTGATGCGGCCAAACGTGCCGGTGTAGAAGTCGTCAAGCATCAAACACATATCGTGCAAGATGAAATGAGCGGGGCCGCCAAAAAGGTCATTCCGGGTAATGCCGATGTTTCGATTTACGAAATCATGGATCGGTGTTCGCTGAATGAAGAAGATGAACTCGAACTCAAAAATTATGTCGAAAGCCAAGGTATGATTTTTATCTCGACACCGTTTTCGAGAGCGGCAGCTAACCGACTGCAGAAGTTTGATATACCGGCATATAAAATCGGCTCAGGTGAATGCAACAACTATCCGCTGCTCGAGCATATCGCATCTTTTGGAAAACCTGTTATTTTGAGTACCGGCATGAACACCATTGAAAGCATCCGGAAAGCAGTCGCAATTTTTGATAATGCCAATGTCCCGGTTGCGCTGTTACACACGACAAATTTGTACCCAACACCTGTACATTTGGTGCGTTTGGGAGCTATGATGCAAATGCACGAGGCGTTTCCCGACAAAGTATTCGGTCTTAGCGATCACACGCTGAACAACAATGCGTGCCTGGCCGCAGTCGCTTTGGGCGCGTCGATTTTAGAGCGTCATTTCACCGATCACATGCAGCGAACCGGCCCCGATATTATTTGCAGCATGGACGAATTAGCCTGCACAGAATTAATTGAAAGCAGTGCCGAAATTGCCCTGATGCGCGGCGGCGACAAAAAACCGGCGGCGGAAGAGCAGATCACTATCGATTTTGCTTTTGCCACCGTATGCGCTATTACCGATATTAAAAAAGGGGACATTTTCACCAAAGACAATATATGGGTTAAACGCCCGGGCACGGGAGAGATTCCGGCCGAACGATTTGGTCAGCTATTAGGTAAAAAAGCGATGCGCGACATTGCAAATGACGAACAACTCACAGCAGCCGATATAGATTAATTGATGAAGAGAATCGTTTTTTTAACGGGTACGCGAGCTGATTTCGGCAAAATCAAATCACTGATTACTATCCTGGAACTTCATCCGGATTTTGAGGTTTTTGTTTTTGTAACCGGAATGCATCTTCAAAAAGAGTATGGCTATACGCTGATTGAAATTGAAAGATGCCAATTCGGCAATGTCCACACTTTCTACAATCATACGCACGAAGCAACAATGGATTTGACACTGGCCAAAACCATTGAGGGATTTTCGAGTTATATAAAGGAATGCGTACCCGATATGATTGTCGTGCACGGCGATAGGGTCGAAGCGTTGGCGGGCGCGATCACGGGATCATTAAATAATATCCTGGTGGCCCATGTTGAAGGCGGCGAAGTATCGGGGACAATTGACGAACTCATACGCCACTCGACCAGCAAAATGAGCCACATTCATTTTGTATCGAACGATTTGGCGAAGAGCAGGCTGATTCAGATGGGCGAGTTGTCGGAATCGATTTTCACCATTGGTTCGCCCGATGTCGACACCATGTTTTCACCCAACTTGCCGTCGCTTGAAACCGCTAAGGAATATTACGATATTTCGTTTGATGATTATTCCGTTGCAATGTTTCATCCGGTAACTACCGAAGCCGAAAAAATGCATGAATACGCCCGCGATTTTGTAATGGCGTTGCTTGATGATGATCGAAATTATATTGTTGTTTATCCGAATAATGATTTGGGGAGCCGGTCGATAATTGAGGCTTTTGAGAGTTTTAAAAGCTCGCCGCGATTCCGGGTTTTTCCATCCCTGCGATTTGAATATTTCCTGACGTTGCTGAAAAACGCCGCGTTTATCATTGGAAACAGCAGTGCTGGTGTTCGAGAGGCTCCGTATTACGGTTTGCCGATAATAAACATCGGGACGCGACAACAAAACCGGTCAGTGCAGTCCGATATTATAAACTGCGGATATGGCGTAGATGAAATTAAGAAGGCGCTGTTAGAAGTGGGCAGTAGAGCGAAATTAGAAGTGCGAGCCGACTTCGGTACCGGAAATAGTGCCGCTTTGTTTCTCGAAACGCTGGTAAATTCGCAAATTTGGCAACTGAACCATCAGAAGCAGTTTAGGGATATCTGAGGTCTGTTTTGGTAAATAACTTCAAGTGACGATAAGGAGTTTCCCGTAAAAATGTGCGATATTTGGCAGCTATATTTAAACAATTGGCTATCGAACATTTATTAAAAAAATATTCATGATTTCGCAGAAGATTTTTGTTCTAGTCACTGATGGCGTCGGTTTGAAAAATTTTGTGTACAGCCAGTTCCCGGTGTGGGCTGCCCAACAGCAACTTGAAGTGGTTTACTGGAACGCAACAAAAGCTGACATTTCTAGGTTAGGGTTCCAAGAACTGAAAGTCGTTGGAAGAAGCACGTTTTGGCTTACAGACGTACTTAAGAATGTTGCTGCTCGTAAACGCCTTGTGAAATGGTCGAGAAAATTCCAAGATAATATTTATCTGCACCATTTGCCAAGTTCATCTGGTGGTTTCGTGTCAAAAATAACTCGGCGCGTTGTAGGTGTTGTAGCAGCTAGATTATTCAGCGAGGAGCGAATTATGAAACTGATAGTTAAGTTGGAAAAAAAATCCAACTACTACAAACAGTGCTCAAAGACTTTACAGGCAGAAAAACCATTATATCTTTTTTGTACAAACCAGCGTCAAGTTTCTTCTATTGCTCCTATTGAATCAGCTAAAGCTCTGGGAATATTATGTGGAACGTTTATTTTTTCGTGGGACAACCTACCAAAAGCTACGGTGTTGCTCCGTCCCAATCATTATTTTGTATGGAGTGAATTCATGAAAACGGAATTACTAAAGTATTATCCGGAGGTACCAATGGAGAATATCATTGTTACCGGAACACCTCAATTTGAAAATCATTACTTTGAAGATTTTATTTCGCGTGAGGAATTCTGTGGTATGTACCAGCTTGATCCCAATAAAAGGTATGTTTGCTATTCTGGAGATGATGTAAAAACATCTCCATTTGATGCATTATATTTAGCGGATGTAGCTACAGCAATAGCGGAGTTGAACCATGAAGGACATTCCGTTGGGATTTTATTCCGCCGATGTCCGGTCGATACTTCGGCGCGGTTTGACGCTGTATTAGAACAGCATCGTGCTGTTATAACGCCCATTAATCCAAAATGGGAAAACGTATCTGCAGGATGGGACGGGCGGGTTCCATCTTTAGAAGATATGAAACTGCAAGCGGCTACGATACGTCATAGCGAGTTAGTTATCAATTTAGGATCTTCAATGGTGTTCGACGCTGCGGCCCATGGAAGACCCTGCGCATACATGAATTATGATCCTGCTGCCCACGCAACATGGACGGTTGATGATATTTACCATTTTGTCCATTTCCAGTCTATGCCTGACCAATCAAGCGTTGTCTGGCTGAATTCGCCAGAAGAAATTTGCACAAAGATTCGTTCAGTACTTGCAAAACCAGAAGAAGTCGTGGTTGCCGCTTGTAATTGGTACCGGAAAATAGTCGCCCCGCCCGCTGAAATGGCATCGAGGCGCATTGCTGAAGCTATTTCTAAACGTATTTCCCATGAGTAAGTCACAACAAAATGTTTTTGCGTTCATTCGTGCTGATTTTAACAGGTACAAAGCTACTGGTGGGAAAAGCTTTTTTAAAATGTTGCTGAATCCAGGTTTCATAGGAACATCTCTTATTCGCTTAAATCGAAGTCTTTATTATGCATTAAGGCCCATTCCCTTAATTGGGACAATTTATGCCGTTTTCAATTTTATCCATTTAAAATTTATGCAAATTACTTTCGGATTTTCTATTCCGGAGAAAGTTACCATTGGTAAGGGAATCTTTATCAGCCATCTTGGTACGATCATTATCAATAGTGATGTATGTATTGGCGAAAATTGTAATCTCGGGCCGATGATTGTCGTTGGGTGGGGACACAGTAGAGGCGAGTATGGCGTACCTCAAATTGGGGATCGAGTGTTTATAGGGCCCGGAGCAAAAATATTTGGACCTATTAAAATTGGGAACGACGTGGCGATAGGTGCCAATGCTGTCGTTAATTTTGATGTCCCTGACCGAGCTACTGTTGTAGGGAATCCGGGCCGCATTCTTGAAAATAAAGGCAGTGGAATTTTAATTAAGTATTAGTTGCCCGATGCACATCTGTTATATCAGTCACGAATATCCTTTGTCAAATCGGCCTCCTGCAGGTGGGGTGGGTACTTTTGTACAAACAGTCGGCCGCGAACTCACAAAGAGTGGTCATAAAGTAACTGTTATTGGTATGAATCACACCGATGCATACGAGAAATTTGATGACAACGGAGTTCAGGTACGATTTCTTTCATTTAAGAAAGTAGCAGGTCTGACATGGTGGTATAACGCGCGCATGATCAATCGAGAAATTAAACGAGTGCATGGGCAGCATCCTATTGATATTGTCGAGACACCTGAGCTCGGACTAGCATTTTTGCGAAAAATTAAAGGAATCAAATACGTAATCCGACTGCATGGCGGGCATCATTTTTTTGCCGAATCGGAACAGCGGCGTATCAATAAATGGAAAGGATTTCAGGAGAAAAAATCGTTCGCCAAAGCTGACGGTTTCATTGCGGTTTCCGAATATGTAAAGACGCATACCCAAAAATATCTTGATTTTCATGGTAAGCCTGTGGAACTGATCAGATATCCAATCGATGTGGATTTTTTTTCGCCGCAGCCCGTCGCATTAGTCCCATTCCGAATCGTTTTCGCTGGGACCGTCTGTGAAAAGAAGGGTGTTCGCCAATTGATACAGGCCTTTCCTGCAATTATCGAACAATTTCCGCAGGCGACTCTGGAGATTTTTGGCCGTGACTGGCTCTTCCCGGACGGTCGGTCTTATATTGATTATTTAAAGAAATCGGAGTTGGCTACAATGGGCGACACTGCAAATAGTATTACTTTTCATGGTGCCGTGAACCGCACTGATTTGCGCGCTGCTTACGCTTCGGCCGCGGTATGCGTTTTTCCATCACATATGGAAACGCAAGGCTTGGTTGCCCCGGAAGCAATGGCAATAGAAAAAGTAGTGGTGTTTACAATGCTGGGCCCCGGGCCGGAAACGATAATTCCGCATGAAACCGGTTTGTTGTGCGATCCGTACAACGTAGAGGATATCGCGAAGCAACTAAAATGGGTATTTGATCATCCGTCAAAAGTATCTGAAATTGAAAAGAATGCGAGGAAAGCGATTTTGCATACATATTCGGTTTCCCAAATAACTAAGTGTAACCTGCGATTTTACTGCTTACTAATAAAGTATCCGATAGTACATAGTTAAATGATTTATTAATTCACTTATTATGTCGCTCGCAGGAAGTAAAAATGTATTTTGCATTCGCCGCGTTTTTAATTGTTCTTTTTTATAACTACATTATAATGGATGAAGCACCTCAGGTTAAGACAGTAATTTTATCTTTCAGTTTAACTGACGGGTCCATTACTGATTATTATTTAAAATTAAGCAACCGGCTGGCGACGGGATATAAGGTGATAATCATAACGGATAAATTGGAAAACAACTCGTTTACAATTGATCCCACAATTACAATTTTACGATGGCCATCCGTCAGGCCTACCAAATTTAAAGACTTTAAATTTGTAATTGCTGTATTCAAACAGTATAGGCCAACAATGACAGTATCACTTTTTGCGTCCGTAAACTGGGTTCTGTTAGCTGGATTTCTGATGGGTGTTCCAAATCGGGTCGCATGGATTCACACGATGACAACCCAGTTCCCGCAGATAAAATTCAATGTTTGGCGTAGATCCCTGCTTTATAAACTGGCAACACAGATTGTCTGTAATTCAGAGGCAACCAAAGCAGATGCAGCTGAAAATTTCCATATTCCGCTTTCGAAACTTATTGTGCTTCCGAATGCTGTGGAGGATTATATCGATGACCTAAAGTCTTTTGAACCTGATGAAAACCTCATACTATACGTGGGGCGGCTTCATCCTTCGAAAGGGGTTGACGTCCTGGTGAAAGCATTCGGCCTAATTGCCGAGCATTATCCGGAGAAAAAATTACAGATTATTGGCCACGGATCAATAAAAGGAGAGTTGTTGGACCTTGTTAAAACCCGCAATATTAAAAACGTAGAATTTTTAGGTTCATTCAAGAAAAAGCAGGTTCTTGAGCATTTTAAAAAAGCCTATTGCGCGATCGTGCCAAGTAATTCAGAAGCATTTGGATATACAGTTATTGAAGCCATGAGCATGCAAACCTGTATAATTGGTGCCAATAATTCGGGAATTAAGGAGATAATTGAAGACGGACGGTCGGGATTGCTGTTTGAAACAGGAAATGAAAATGATTTAGCTGATAAGATTAAATCTGTACTTAGAGATAGGGAGTATCGCGAAAGACTGGCGAAGCAGGGATATCAAAGATTTAAGATGGTATATTCGGTCAAAGTCGCAGTTGAGCGCGACTATCGACATTTCAGTAAATTTTTATAGGATTCGATAGTATAGCCATTGCCAAAATTAAAATAGTAAACTTACACTTATAGATGAGACTCGCCGTTTTTACTCATGTAATGCATAAATTTTCGGATGCAGACTATTTCGCATACGGGCCATATGTGCGTGAGATGAACTTATGGTTCAGGAATTTTGATTTAATTGAAGTTGTGGCACCTGTTACCACTATTTCACACCATCCAATCGATTTGCCATATGGAAAAGCTATTATTCTGTCTAAAACGCGGTCTTTTGAATTGACGAGCTTTAAAGCATCGTTTCGGGCGATTGGCAGTATGCCGTTTAATATTTATCAAATCGTGAAGGTTATGCGACGGGCCGATCATATTCATTTGAGATGTCCAGGAAATATTGGATTGTTAGCCTGCGTTGTGCAAATTTTTTTTCCAAGGAAGCGCAAAACCGCCAAGTATGCGGGGAACTGGGATCCTGAATCTCATCAGCCATGGAGTTACAAACTGCAAAGGTGGATATTGTCCAATACCTTCCTAACAAGAAATATGCAGGTACTTGTATATGGAAACTGGGAGGGTCAGTCGGCCAATATAAAACCATTTTTTACCGCGACTTATCGGGTATCTGATAAAGCACAAATTCCTCCGCGAACACTTGGTGGAGCCGTCAAATTGATGTTTGCAGGAACATTAAGTTCAAATAAGCAACCTCTATATGCAGTGCAATTGCTTCAGGAGTTGCAAGAACAAGGTGTCGAAGCCAGTTTAGAAATCTTTGGTGATGGTGAACTAAAAAAAGCAGTAACCAACTATATACGGGATAATAATTTGACGAATACCGTTCGGCTAAACGGCAATAGAGCTTCGGCCGAGATCGCAGAGGCCTATCGGGAAAGTCATTTTCTAATTCTACCGTCAAAAAGCGAGGGATGGCCGAAGGTAGTAGCCGAAGCAATGTTC
>JADMKR010000258.1 GCA_015478765.1 Flavobacterium sp. | reverse complement strand
GTTGAAATTCAAACATCGGTACCGGTATTTTTGAATGATACGCAAATGTAAGAGTATTATTTTTTGCCGCCAATTAAAAGTAAATCAATTTTCGTAAAATAGTATTTATACGTAATTTTGGGCGAGCCTGGATGCAGGGATTTCAGATTTGCTTCGCCTGTTCGCCTTGATGGCTCGGGTCAGATTTTAGATTTGGATTTTAGATTTTAGATTTCAGATTTCAGATTAAATGAAATTGGGATTAATATTTAACTCTCGACTTTACAATTTGACTTGTGACTTTTGACTTTCAACTTTCAACTTTAGACTTTACACTTTTGACTTTACACTTTACACTTTAAACTAACAAACTTTCAACTATGACCTATAGAATCGAAAAAGACACCATGGGCGAAGTCCAGGTTCCATCAGAAAAATATTGGGGCGCACAAACCGAACGCTCACGAAACAATTTTAAGATCGGTCCGTCGGGATCAATGCCAAAGGAAATTATCGAAGGATTCGCCTACCTGAAAAAAGCCGCAGCGTATGCAAATTGTGATCTTGGGGTCCTGTCTACTGAAAAACGTGACGCGATAGCGGCTGTATGTGATGAAATTCTTGCCGGCCAACTAGACGCCGAATTCCCGCTGGTAATCTGGCAAACAGGATCGGGAACGCAGAGCAACATGAATGTCAATGAAGTGATCGCAAACCGGGCGCAGGTTATCGCCGGAGGCAAAATCGGTGAAGGCGAACCTGTACTTAAAGCCAATGACGATGTCAATAAGTCACAATCGTCAAACGACACCTTCCCTACCGGAATGCACATTGCTGCTTATAAAGCGGTAGTCGAAATTACTATTCCGGGCGTCGAGAAATTGCGTGATACTTTGAGAGCAAAGTCGGCCGAATTCATGACTGTCGTCAAAATTGGCCGTACGCATTTAATGGATGCGACTCCGCTGACATTAGGACAGGAAATATCAGGCTATGCGGCGCAACTTGACTACGGATTGAAAGCACTAAAAAATACACTGCCGCATTTATCGGAGGTGGCGTTAGGCGGAACTGCGGTTGGAACCGGCCTTAATACGCCAAAGGGATATGATGTAAAGGTTGCCGAATACATAGCAGAATTCACCGGCCATCCGTTCGTTACGGCACCGAACAAATTTGAGGCATTGGCAGCACACGATGCCATTGTTGAAAGCCATGGCGCACTGAAGCAACTCGCGGTTTCTTTGAATAAGATCGCGAACGATATCAGAATGTTGGCCTCGGGACCGCGATCAGGAATTGGGGAAATCATCATTCCTGAGAACGAACCGGGATCGTCGATCATGCCTGGCAAAGTAAATCCAACCCAGTGTGAAGCGTTGACAATGGTTTGTGCACAAGTGATGGGCAATGATGTCGCGATATCGGTTGGCGGCATGCAGGGCCATTACGAACTCAACGTTTTCAAACCGATGATGGCGGCCAATTTTCTGCAATCGGCGCGGCTGATTGGCGACGCATGTATGTCATTTGATGAACACTGCGCCAGCGGAATCGAACCGAACCACACGCGTATCAAGGAACTTGTCGATAATTCATTGATGCTTGTAACCGCACTTAATACCAAAATCGGTTACTATAAAGCCGCTGAAATTGCACAAACCGCACATAAAAACGGGACAACTTTAAAAGAAGAATCGGTGCGCTTGGGCTATGTTTCTGCTGACGATTTTGATGCCTGGGTAAAACCAGAAGAAATGGTTGGTAAATTATAAGTTAAAATAGCTGGCGGTGGGCGAAATGCTAACCGCTAGCTGCTTTTTCTTCTTCAACTTGCTTTGCTTTTTCGGCCACGACCGGATCAGCAATTAATTTCCCACCTCGTGCAACGATGCTAATTACAATGGCAGCCGAGATCAATATGAAATTCTTAATTATATACTGATCTAGCAGTGTGGGTACCATAAACGCACTCCACGTTTTATCGGGAAATATAAGTAGCGGCAAAATTGCTCCTGCCATCTGAAAATATAGCAGCGGAATTACAAATCGAGACCACTTTTTAAGTAAAAGACCAACGCCAATAGTACATTCGAGGATGGCTAAAACGGGAAGCGCAATAGGTGGCGGAATTATTCCAAATGAAATTGTTTCTATGGTGGTGCCAGCTATTTCTTCGGCTGCACTTGTTGCATCAAAAAACTTCAAAAAACCAAACCAAAAGAAAATAATAGCAATCGATATTCGTAAGATATCAATTCCGTGTTGCTCTAGCCATGTTACTTTTACTTCGTGCGTAGGATGTTGCATAAGATATATTTCTGATTCTTGAAGATAAAACATTTAAATAAATGAACTTTTGCCAAAATGGAAAAATATATGTACTCTGGAATCTTACCCAATTTCAGACGTCATAATTTAGGAAATTTCGGAGTTAAACAGAGTTTGTTCTATCTTTGCGCTCAAATTGTAGCGCCAATTCGCAACACCCATTTTGAGCACATCGCTAAGACCGCCCTTATAAGTCATCACATACGAGGTAATACTTTAAATAAGCCACAAATGCAAAACGGAAAACCTAGGCTGGCACTGGCAGGCGGCATATTATGTATCTCGATTTTTCCAATCTTGGTGAAGTTAGAAACGGCACCTGCACTCATCTCAGCATTTTACCGTATGGCATTTGCTTTTGCAGTACTAGCTCCATTTACGATTTTTTCAAACAAATTCAAGTTACCACGACATCCCTATTTGCTACTGGCGATATTATGCGGGATACTATTTGGTTCTGACGTGGCTGTTTGGAACATTTCTATCCAAGAATCAAGTGCCACTCAAGCTACGTTGCTAACTAACCTATCACCGGTCTGGGTGGGTATCGCGTCGTTTTTATTTTTAACACCGAAGCCAAAAAGCAACTTCTGGATAGGGACAACAGTGGCAATATTCGGTATGGTGATGTTCGTAGGTTTTCACTTTATAGCGCAATTAAATTTTGATCGCGCGTTTCTATTCGCCATACTTTCAGGCGTATTATATGCCGCGTATATGCTGATAAGTAAGCGAACCCTTGAGAAGGTTTCGGTGTTTTCGTTTATGTTTATTAGTTTGATGGCTTCGTCGGTTTATTTAGGCGTGCTCTGTTTTTGGTTAGACCAACCCTTTACAGGCTTCGGAGTTGGTGGTTGGAGCAATTTGGTTGTACAAGCTGTTGTGTGCCAACTTGCAGCATGGTTTTTAATTAGCTATGCAACCCAAAATATGCGGGCAACACGTGTATCGCTGAGTTTATTAGGTCAGGCAGTTTTGACCGCTATAATTGCTTATTTCTTCTTAAGTGAAGATATTACAATGCAAATGGTGTTTGGCGGTGTCATCTTACTTTTCGGAATTCGGATAACATTTATTGATACTTCGCTATTGAAATTTAGCAAAAAGCGCTCAAGCCATTCTTAAATTCGTGATTATCAATTTAAAACGAAAATAAATAAAAATAAAGTATTCGAAGCTTTTAATTTAGGCTGTCGGTTGCTATTTTTAGATAAAAAAAAACAACATGAAGATACTAGGAATCGGTTCGCGGATCAATCATGCCGAACATGGCAAAGGAGTTGTAACCAATGTGACTTCGAGCGCATACTGGGTGACGTTTATTGAAAGCGGACTCGAGACGATTGCGTTGGACGAGGAGTTTGAGGTCATTGAAGCCTCTGAAAACGACGTTGATACTGTGAGTTTATTTGATATTGAAAAAAGCCTGAAGCACATTTTACAGCGTTACTCCGATGTTGGACCTGCGGTGGCCATTGCCGATAAGTGGAAAGGCGGCAAGATTATTTTAGATCCCGGACAAGCGGGCGTTCAGGGAAAGGAAATTCCGATTGATACGTTCTTTCATAAAATCGTAATGGTTCGTGACAGGGTTCGGGTGATGGAGCAAAAAATTAATTCCAGCAAACTCGAAGAATCCGAGAAAATCGAACTTCAACAATACATCACCCGCATATATGGCAGTTTAACCACGTTTAATGTGCTGTTTAAAGGAACGGCCGATTATTTTGTGGGTGAGAAAAGTAAGTAGTGAAATTGAAAAGCAACCTTTACCTATAGTTATCATCTAGTTATGGATTTGCATCGTCAGAAAAAATAAATTCATACATGAGAGGATTCATCACGTTTTTGTTGTTGGTAACATTTTGTTGGGCGGAAGCGCAGGATCGGGAAGCAAGTACGTGGTTGTATAAATTGGATGTTCCGCATATGATTTATGGATTTGCATTTCCTAAAGTGCAAATATCCGCTGAGAAGAAAATTACGCCTACATTTAGTATTATAGGTGAAATTGGGTATCAGTTTTATTCAAATGAATCAGTCGATACAGTTTTTGTTAATCCGCGTGGTTTCAGACTTAGCGTAGAAAGCCGAATATATATTTCACAATTCTACGACAAAGAAAGAAAGCGCAAACACAGCGGCTTATTTGCCGGCGTCGAAGGTTTTTACAGGGGAAATCAGCAAAACAACAGCGTTAGATATTATGCCGGTGAATCCGATAATGTTTTTGTTGATGAATTTGTGGTTCGAAAACGCGTATATGGAATTAACTTGACGACAGGCTATCAATTGACATTTCCGAGAAAAAAATACTTCCTTGTGTTAGAGCCGCATCTCGGGTTTGGGGTGATGAATAAATTTGTCAGAAACGAACAGCTCGATTTCGTACCCGGAGTTGATGAAGATTTGTATTCACATCACTATGTTCTTCCTGACCAGAATTTTGAAAGCTCGGCTGGATTTCAGTTTAATTTTAATATAGGCGTACGATTTGGATTTCAGTTGCGGAAATCAATTAAATAATTCTTTAATGTTTTTCAACAGGAAGGTACATACGTATTTTTATTACGGGTACGCGTGAAGGATGGAAGCGGAAATCCTTTTGGCGGGAGCGCAGCGATTGTCCAAAAGATTGCAGCGAACAGCCTGACGGCTTGACCAATTTTTGATTGGAGACCCACGTACGATAAGCCGGCACGCCGAGAAAGTTAACAGTGGACAGTTTACAGTGAGCGAAACTTTAAACTTTAAACCTTAAACTTTAAACTTTAATCTTTTAAACTTTCAACTAAAACAAAAAAAGCCCCGTATTTCTACGAGGCTTCCTATTATAGTGAGAAAAAATTATTTCTTCTCGTTCTTCTCCATTTTGGCTTTCAAACCTGCAAGGATATCATTGTTGTCACCTAAAGTCGCAGCCGGGGCGTTTGAATTAGATGAGTTGTCATTGCTGGTTGCTGAACGCACATTCTTTTCTTCTTCCTCGCGGAAAACAGCAGTATGTGAAGCCACTACCCTTTTGAACTCCTTGTTGAATTCGATAACTTTGAATTCGGCTGATTCGCCTTTTTTCAATTTCTTACCGTCTTCTTTTTCAAGGTGACGTGTTGGGATGAAAGCAACGATATCGTCACCGAACTCAACCGTAGCACCTTTGTCAACGATTTCTGAGATCTCCCCGGTGTGGACAGTTCCAACAGCGAATGAATCCTCATACTTATCCCAAGGGTTTGCCTGGGTTTGTTTGTGACCCAATGACAATTTGCGTCCGTCAACATCCAGTTCAAGAACGACAACGTCAAGTTTTTCACCAACATTTACGAACTCAGACGGGTGCTTGATTTTCTTGGTCCATGAAAGGTCAGAGATGTAGATCAATCCGTCGATACCTTCTTCCAATTCTACGAAAATTCCGAAGTTTGTGAAGTTACGAACGATACCTTGATGACGTGAGCCTACAGGATATTTAGATGTGATGTCGGTCCATGGATCTTGTGACAATTGTTTGATACCTAACGACATTTTGCGATCTTCACGATCCAACGTCAAGATGACAGCGTCAACTACATCGCCCACTTTTACGAAATCCTGAGCAGAACGCAAGTGCGTAGACCATGACATTTCAGAAACGTGGATCAATCCTTCAACACCTTCAGCAACTTCGATAAATGCACCGTAATCAGCGATCACCACAACTTTACCTTTTACTTTGTCACCAACTTTAAGATCGGCATCCAATGCATCCCAAGGGTGTGCATTAAGCTGCTTCAAACCTAATTGGATTCTTGTTTTCTCGTCATCGAAATCAAGAATTACAACGTTCAACTTCTGGTCAAGTTCAAGAACTTCACTTGGGTGGTTGATACGTGACCAGGAAAGGTCGGTGATGTGAATAAGTCCGTCAACGCCTCCAAGGTCAATGAATACTCCGTAAGATGTGATGTTTTTAACAACACCTTCAAGTACCTGTCCTTTTTGCAACTGACCGATGATTTCTTTTTTCTGTACTTCGATATCTGCTTCGATAAGCGCTTTGTGCGAAACAACAACGTTTTTAAATTCGTGGTTGATTTTCACAACTTTGAATTCCATCATTTTGTTTACGTACACATCGTAATCACGAATTGGCTTCACATCGATTTGCGATCCCGGAAGGAAAGCTTCGATTCCGAAAACGTCAACGATCATACCGCCTTTAGTTCTGCATTTCACGAAACCGTTAACGATTTCTCCAGTTTCATTGGCAGCGATAACGCGATCCCATGATTTGATTGTACGTGCTTTTCTGTGAGAAAGTACAAGCTGGCCGGTTTTGTCCTCACGAACATCGATCAATACTTCTACTTTGTCGCCAACCTTAAGGTTTGGATTGTAACGGAATTCGTTCAAAGAAATAACACCTTCCGATTTAGCGTTGATGTCAACGATAACGTCACGGTCGGTCATTCTTACTACAGTCCCGTCAACAACTTCTTCCTGATCGGTTGCAATGAAGGTTTTTGAAACAAGTTCTTCAAATTCTTTCAAATTGCTTTCATCAACTGCGTCAATTCCTTCTTCGAAATTGTGCCAGTTAAAGTTGTTCAAAAACTCTTCTTGTGATTTTTGTAATTCAGACATATGCTGATAAGAAATTTGTATTCTGTATTTTTCCGGGTTCCTTTGCGATAAAAAAAACAGAAGGTTGTTTGTGTAAATTATTGAATCCTAATGGTAACCCCTAATCGCCAAAAGGTGTGCGAAATTACTACCTTTTTTTTACTTATACAACACAAGCTGTGAATTTTAGGTCTTCAATTTATTGCACACTTGTCATTTAACAAAATAATTTCTAATTTAGCATGCCTTAAACCCTGAAAATGCAGAGATTATACAGTATAATACCACATTTCGCAGATAGCATCCGTACGATCAGTAATATAAAGGTATTTTACACTTGTTTATTTATTCTTATCACCTTTAATCTAAAGGCTCAAATACCATCATTTACTTTAAACACAACAGTTACCGACGAGACCTGCGTGGGGAACGGCACGATAACATTTGGTGTTGTGGGCGTTGATCCTTCGGCTACGATCTCGTATGTCGTTTATAAATTACCGGATCTTACCACGCCTGTATCTATCACCAACCCCACAGTAGGCTTGCAAAGCGGCACCTACCGGGTAATTGCCACGCAAACGCTGGGTTCTCTTACCAATACACAAACGGTAGACGTAGTCATTGCCAACAATATTGTTCCGCTGGACTATACCATTACAAGTGTAGCCAATGGTTGCGGCAACAGTAATAATATATCGATAGTTGTAAATGCCGGCGTCGCGACCTTATACGAAATCTTTTGGGGGCCGGTGACGATACCGCCACAGGCATCGCCAGTCTTTACCAATGTACCGGCAGGTGTGTACCAGATTCGCGTATTTAATGACTGCGGAGCGGGATCGGTAAAAACGTTTACATTACTGTCGGGAGCCCCTCAAATCAACGTAGCGTCGGGGGTAGCCGCAGCTCAGCTTCCATCGTGTCAAACAGTGACAGTAACCAACGCACTCACGCCGTCGTCAACTTCAGTACTTAATTATCCACTGACATTGACTTATACCATATTCCCGCCAGACGGAAGTACTCCCATCACATTAAATCAGACAATAGCATCCGGACCTGCTACACAGTACACGGCATCGGCAGTAATGCCTTCCTACAACGGTCAGACTTTCACTTATACATTGTCGCTTACCGATAATTGTGGGGGTACTTTCAGTCAAAACGATAATTCAATACAGGCCACGCTCAGAGCTACTTTAGCATCTGTTCCAGCAGAATGCGGGACTTATTACTTGAGAGTTCGGCTATCATACTTCCTCGGACCGTTTACGGTGACATTTACACAGTCTCCTGCAGGCTTTTCCCCATCAGCGTTTAATTCTTCCCATCCAAACTTCACCAATTCGCCGGTTTCATATGGAAGTGCGACCAATCCCGTACCGTTTGGCGATTATACCGTTTTGGTTACCGATGCCTGTGGTAATTCAGCCACGGCAAGCGTTCTATTGGAAGACATTCCGGCGTTCCCATCGGTGGCATTTTTCCCTTTTCCGGGCTGCGAATCCTACAAAAGCCGTGTTGAAATTCTGATTCCCGGATATCAGATCGCCACGGCGACATTGACTGTTGCTCCATCATCCTACCCCAATGCGTTGCCGGAAAATTTGTCGGCGTTCATCAACGCACAGGGAAAACTTATAATTCCCGAACTGGTTACCGGAGTCTACACAGTAGTGCTAACCGATACCTGCGGGAACACCTATCCCCCGTTCGATTTTACCGTTCCGCCGCTGGCGACTTCGATATCGGCGTCAACGCGAACCGATTGTGAAGCAAATGACATAGGTTCGATAAGGCTCATTGGCAACAATACACTTCTGACATCGGTGGTGATTACATCGGCGCCGGCCGCTTTTTCAGCAGGCACGCTTCCCTTTGATGTAAGTTCGAATATTGCTGCCAACGGAGCATTTTATATGGGTAATCTCCCTGTCGGTTCTTATGCATTCTTGGTGACTGACAACTGTGGTGTACAGAATACGGTCACAAGAACGATCGCAGATTATTCGGTAACTGAAAGCTCTTATGCTATTATTCCCCAATGCGGAACATTTGCACTTACGCTGAATCATACCAGCAATGCCGGGGCGCCCCAGTTTTGGCTGCAACGATTTTATCCTTCGCTGGGGCTGTGGGGCCATCCGGAAACCGGTGTTCCATATGTCGATGGTATTGTACCAGACACTACGACATCGCGCCAGATTCAAGCGAACGCAACTACATTGAACATCACACAAACAGGGCAATTCCGGATAGTGAAAAGTTTCGAAGGCTTTCAAAGCGGCACGCCTGATCCGAAATTCTGTTGGGAAGTACTCCACGAGTTTAATTTTGATGGCGAATTTCAGATAATCGACATTTTAAAAGTTACTTGCAGCGGTCTTCTTTCTGATGTACAGATTATTACCAACGGTGTAGCGCCTTTAATATTTAGAATAGTTGAAAAAAACGGCGCTCCCTTCTTGATCGACAATGGTGAC
>JADMKR010000257.1 GCA_015478765.1 Flavobacterium sp. | reverse complement strand
TAACCTACCTTCTATCCAACGACTTCATGCTGGATGTTTCCGGTGGTTTCGGCCTCACTGACAACGCACCCGATTACTTTATGGCGCTTGGCTTCTCCTTCCGGATTTAATGATATATCGCCTCTCGAAAAAATATTTTAAAAATTCGTCTAGATAATTTTATTAACTGCCCGCCACCTGCTACATTTGCACTGTTTTTATTCAGTCTAAATAACCGCAATCAATATGGGCAACAAAAAACCAAAAGGTTACACTTTTCGAAAGTTTATCAGGGATATTCACTTATGGTTAGGCGTTGGCAGCGGCATCATTCTTTTCCTGGTTTGCCTAAGCGGCACCATCTATACTTTCCGGCACGAGGTGGAACAGTTAATGGAGCCCGAAAAATATGAGGTTGACGTAACCGCTCAAAGTAAAATCACAGCGTCTGAACTGATTGCTTCCACCCAACAATCGACCGGCGGCAAAGTGACGCGCATATCCCTGTATGACGATCCGCATAAGCCTGCCGAACTGCAAGTATCCAAATCTAAAGAGGATAAACGCGGTGAAACCTATTACGTCAATCCCTACAGCAATGCTATAATCGGAACCGGAAAAGGTCCGTCATCCGATTTCTTCATGTTCTTCTTCAAAATGCACCGCTGGCTGTTACTCGATCAGGAAATCGGACGCCCAATCGTAGGAGTTTCGACGCTGATTTTTATTGTGCTTACCATCACCGGACTTATACTTTGGTTACCAAAGAAAGTGAAAGGCTGGAAAAGTTTCAAACCGGGATTGCGGATAAAATTTTCGGCCAACTGGAAACGGGTCAACCACGATCTCCACAACGTCCTGGGTTTCTACACCTTCATATTGATTCTCATTATGGCGCTGTCAGGCCTGAACTGGTCTTTTGAATGGTATAAAGACGGCATGAGCAACGTACTTGGCGCAAAAGTATTCGGTTCGCGGGGCGATAAAACTGAATCTGTCATAAAACCGGGCGCACAATCTTTAACTGTAGATCAAATTGTTTCAATAACCAATAATGCGCTGCCATACAACGGCAAGATCACAATTTCACTGGCAAAAGGTTCCGACGGTGCTTTCGAAGTACGCAAAAATAACAGCGACAACTTCAATAAAGAAGCCACAGATAAAGTGGTAATCGATCAATATTCCGGCACAATACTTAAAAAAGAATTGTTTTCCGAAAAAACGACAGGTGAAAAAATCGCCATGCAGATGAAAGCAATCCATTTGGGCGACATCTACGGCATGTTTTCCAAAATCATCTATTTCATCAGCTGCCTAATCGCAACCAGCCTTCCGATAACAGGCGTCATAATTTGGATTAACAAACTTCGGAAGCCCAACAAAAAAATCGCTGCGCAGGTTTAAAGGAATATTAAAATTCAGTCAATCAGAGCCGCTTCCGGTGCAATCTTCGTAACTTTGCAACCGTAAATCATAAACTACAATAAAATGTATCCAGAAGAAATGGTTAAACCAATGCGCGCCGAATTGGCCGATGCTGGTTTCGCAGAATTATATAGCGCAGGCGCCGTCGAAAATGCAATTGCACAGCCCGGAACTACGCTTGTCGTGGTGAATTCGGTTTGTGGATGTGCAGCACGAAATGCACGCCCGGGCGCAAAGATGAGCTTAGATAATGATAAAAAACCCGGCCAGCTCGTAACGGTTTTCGCCGGTGTCGATAAAGACGCTGTCGACGCGGCACGCGGCTTCATGTTCCCCTTCCCGCCTTCATCGCCAAGCATCGCGCTTTTCAAGGATGGCGAACTCGTTCACATGTTGGAACGCCACCACATCGAAGGCCGACCGGCTGAACTCATCGCCGATAATTTGAAAGACGCATATAACGAACACTGTTAACATAAAAGGCCATGACTTCAGTTGTGGCTTTTTTATTTGAAGCTATTTCCTGCTCTCGCCTGTATCTTTTGCTCGTGCCTCACAAAAGGATGCCGGCTCCATCAGGGCTAGAGTAGGATTGCAGATTGTAGTATTCAGATTTCAGATTTTGTAATCCTCGTTTAATCAGCCTAAAAAGCGAACAGGCGAAGCAAATCTGAACTCTGAACTCTGAACTCTGAAATTCTAAATGTTTCCCTTACCTTTGCGCCCAAAAATATCTTCATTTAAACTGTTTATAGCATGCAACTGTACAACACTTTAAGCGCCGAAGAACGCAAGATCTTAATTGACGACGCCGGCAAACAGCGACTCACGCTGTCCTTCTACGCTTACGCACAAATCGAAAACCCAACCGAATTCAGAAACGAACTTTTCCTCGCCTGGAATCCGCTCGAGGTCCTTGGCCGAATCTATGTCGCACACGAAGGAATCAACGCTCAGCTTTCGCTTCCCGCCGACCATTTTTACGAGTTCAAAGATACCATCGAAAAGTATGACTTCATGAAAGGCATCCGCCTGAACGTAGCCGTCGAACACGATGATCATTCGTTTTTAAAACTCACTGTGAAAGTCCGCGATAAAATCGTCGCCGACGGCCTGGATGATGCAACCTTCGACGTCACCAATAAAGGAATTCATCTCAAAGCGCAAGAATTCAACGAGCTCCTGGAAGATCCCGACACAATCGTACTTGATATGCGAAATCACTATGAAAGTGAAATTGGTCATTTTACCAAAGCCATCAAACCCGACGTCGATACTTTCCGCGAATCGCTGCCCATCATCGAAGAACAACTCTCCGAACATAAGTCGGATAAAAAACTTTTGATGTACTGCACGGGCGGAATCCGCTGCGAAAAAGCAAGCGCCTACTTTAAGCACAAAGGTTTCGAAAACGTGTATCAGCTCGAAGGCGGAATTATCGAGTACACACGCCAGGTAAAAGAAGAAGGATTACAGAGTAAATTCATCGGAAAGAACTTCGTTTTTGATCACCGCCTTGGCGAACGCATAACCGACGATATAGTATCGCAATGCCATCAATGTGGCAAACCGTGCGACGACCATACCAATTGTGCCAATGAAGGCTGTCATCTGTTATTCATTCAATGCGACGAATGTGCAACGGCAATGGAAGGCTGTTGTTCGTCGGCCTGCGTCGACATAATCCATATGCCGGAAGACAAGCAGAAGGAAGTGCGTCGCGGCATCATGAACGGAAACAAAATTTTCAAAAAAGGCAAGTCGGATGTGCTGACATTCAAGAACGGCAGTTCGACCGCTTCCGTTTCGACCGCAGCAGCAGTCGTGAAATCCAAAAGTAAGCCTGCAAAAATCAAGAAATCGTACATCGGGAAAGGCGTTCATTTTTTTCCTAAAGCTTCAATCGGACAGTTTTTCATTGAAGAAGGCGAAATTAAAATTGGTGATAAAGTTTTAATCAGCGGCCCTACAACCGGTGAGCAACTGGTCACTGTAGATGAATTGTTCGTCGGCGATCAGCCTGCAAACACGGCTTCGGCAGGTGATAATTTTTCTTTAAAACTACCTTTCCGAATTCGGCTTTCGGATAAGCTATATAAAATCGGGGACTAAAAATCGCATTGCTTTTTTGGGAATCCGCTGAATGGAAAACGTATAGTACACTCTTTGGCGACGCATAAAATCTCTGCACTACCAAGGAGTTTCTGAATGCCCGTTTTCGCTTAAAAATACTATCTTTACGCGCAATACGTTTTAAGAACTTAAGCTGCACTTGTTGCGGCACTACATATATTATGGCATGTACAAGTTGTTCAACCTCTGATGGCGGTGCGCCCAAAGGTTGTAAAAATAATGGGACCTGCGGCACCGATAGCTGCAACAAATTGACGGTTTTTGACTGGCTTTCCAATATGAGTTTACCCAATGGCGAAGAACCATTCGACTGCGTCGAGGTCAGGTTTAAAAATGGCCGAAAGGAGTTTTACAGGAACACCGAAAAACTGACACTGAGCATTGGCGATATCATAGCAACCGAAGCTTCACCGGGACACGACGTTGGCATAGTTACCCTAACCGGGGAATTGGTGCGGATCCAGATGAAGAAAAAAGGCGCTAATCATAAAAGTGCCGATGTTCCAAAAATTTACCGAAAAGCTTCGCAAAAAGATATCGATATTTGGTCGGCGGCCAGGGATCGCGAGGAGCCAATGAAAGTCCGCGCACGCGAGCTCGCAATTGCCCAACGACTCGAAATGAAGATTTCTGACATCGAATTTCAAGGCGATGGATCGAAAGCAACTTTTTATTATACGGCTAACGATCGGATTGATTTCCGACAACTGATAAAAGATTTTGCACGCGAGTTTAGTACGCGTATCGAAATGAAACAGGTCGGTTTTCGTCAGGAAGCTTCCCGCTTGGGCGGAATTGGTTCGTGCGGGCGGGAATTATGTTGTTCCACATGGCTTACCGATTTCCGAAGTGTCAATACAGCGGCCGCGCGCTATCAGCAATTGTCACTGAATCCGCAAAAATTGGCCGGGCAATGCGGCAAACTTAAATGCTGTCTCAATTATGAGCTTGACACCTACATGGATGCGCTGCGCGACTTTCCGGATTTCGACACCAAATTAGTAACCGAAAAAGGCGACGCCGTATGTCAAAAGCAGGATATTTTCAAAGGTTTGATGTGGTTTGCCTACACCAACAATTTTTCAAATTGGCAAGTACTGAACATCGAACAGGTACGCGAAATAATTACGCAGAATAAACAGAATATCAAAGTTTCTTCGTTAGAAGACTTTGCGGTCGAAGTGCCAGCTACAGTTGAGAAAGATTTCAACAATGCCATGGGCCAGGAAAGCCTCACGCGGTTTGACCAGCCTAAAAAGAAAAAAAGACCCAATAAAAAACGCAAAACAGTTGCGGGCGGGCCAACAAACAGCGACAATAAAATCGTTGCTCAAAAGCAAGGAGGCCCATCGGCAGATAAGCAGCGACAAAGTAGGCCGCCATCACAAAAACCTAAAATTGCACGTGATAAAAATCCAGATAATCGAATAATCCGCCCGAATAAAAATGAACCTACGAAATAGCATCTATTTTCTATGTGCGTTTGCGCTGTTCTCGTGCGACAAGCAGCGTATTTTCGATGAATATAAATCGGTGGGTAACCAATGGCATAAGGATAGCATCGTGACATTCAAATTACCCGAAATGGATACGATCAACAATTACAATTTGTTTGTGAATATCCGTAACAATAACGATTATCCTTTCAGCAATCTATTTTTGATTGTCGCGTTGGATCTACCTAACGGCATGACCAAGGTAGATACGCTCGAATATTCAATGGCCAAGCCAGACGGCACTTTATTAGGCGAAGGATTTTTGGATATAAAGGACAACAAACTATTTTACAAGGAAAATGCAGTTTTTAAACCCGCTGGCGAGTATAGCGTCAGCATTGGTCATGCAGTACGGAAGAATGGAAAAATTTCGGGCGTCGATGAACTACCCGGAATCACAGAAGTAGGCTTCAGGATTGAATCAACCCAATAAATTATGGCAATCAAAAAAGTTAATCCTAAGGTTAGGAGTTTCGGATATTACAACCGGATGTTCTGGAAAATTTTTGCCGGCGGAATTGCGGCAGTTATTTTAATATTTCTCCTCGCATCGTGGGGTGTTTTCGGCTCCATGCCTTCGTTCGACGATCTTGAAAATCCCGATTCAAATCTGGCAACGGAAATAATTTCGTCGGATGGCGTCACTCTTGGGAAATTCTACCGGGAAAATCGCACGCCCGTAAAATATGAAGATCTTCCGCAACACCTCATCGATGCATTGATCGCAACCGAAGATGAACGTTTCTATAGCCATTCCGGGATAGATGCCCGAAGTACGCTGCGCGCTGTTTTTAAGCTTGGATCAAGTGGCGGCGCGAGTACTATTTCCCAACAGTTAGCAAAAAATCTGTTTCACGGTTCGGAAGGTTCAAAGAATTTGGTCCTTCGTGTATTGCAAAAAGTCAAGGAATGGATTATCGCAGTGAAACTCGAGCGGCAATATACTAAAAGTGAAATCCTGGCCCACTACTTAAACACCGTCGACTTTGTAAGCAATGCCTATGGTATCAGGTCGGCTGCCAATGTTTACTTTGGCAAGGAACCAAAAAACCTAACGGTCGAAGAAAGTGCCGTACTCGTGGGAATGTTGCAGGCGCCGTCTAAATTCAATCCGCGTTTTCATCCCGAACGTTCGCAAAAACGCCGCAACGTCGTTTTGGGGCAAATGGTGAAAAATGAATTTTTGGAACCTGAAGCTAAAGAAATCCTGGCTGAAAAACCCATCAAACTCAATTATAAACCGCAAAGCCATAAGGAAGGTATCGCAACTTATTTCAGGGAATACCTGCGGGATTTTCTGAAAACATGGGTCAAGAACAATAAAAAACCCGATGGTAGCGATTACGACATCTACAGAGACGGACTCAAAATCTATACGACGATCGACTCCCGTATGCAGACATACGCCGAAGAAGCTGTGACCAAACATATGGCGAATCTTCAGGAGCAATTCTTCATTGATCAAAAAAACAATAAGAATGCACCTTTTGTGCGCTTGTCTGATGATGAGACAAAAAAGTTAATGATGCAGGCAATGAAAACCTCCGAGAGATGGCGGTTGATGGCGGCAGAAGATATCCCGGAAGAAGAAATTATAAAGTCGTTCGATGTTAAGACCAAAATGACGGTATTCACCTGGAAAGGCGAACGCGACACCATAATGACGCCGCGCGATTCGATCAGGTACTACAAACATTTTCTCCAAACCGGCGTAATGTCTATGGAACCGCGAACAGGTCACGTAAAGGTATGGGTAGGCGGAATAAACTATAAATATTTTCAATATGATCACGTAGGTCAGGGGGCGCGCCAGGTTGGTTCGACATTCAAACCATTTGTATACGCGACTGCCATCGAACAGTTGAATATGTCGCCCTGCGATTCCATCATCGATGCACCGTTTACTATACCGCGGGGACGGCACAATGTCACCGAGACGTGGACTCCCAAAAATTCAGATCATTCCTATCGTGGAATGGTGACGCTCAAAAGAGCGCTTGCCATGTCGATTAATACTGTTTCGGCAAAACTCATTGATAAGGTTGGTCCCGAGGCGGTAGTGAAGATGACCAAGAAACTTGGTGTTCAATCGGAAATCCCTGCACAGCCTTCAATTGCGCTGGGCGCCGCTGAAATCACCGTGCAGGATATGGTGGCCGCTTACAGCACATTTGCCAATCAGGGAATCTATATGAAACCTCAGCTTATTACACGCATTGAGGATAAAAATGGTGTGATGGTTTTCGAACCAATGCCGGAATCACGCGACGTACTGAATAAAGATATTGCTTTCGCTGTAGTAAAATTGCTTGAAGGCGTAACCGAAAGCGGTTCGGGTGGAAGATTACGCACACAAGGCGGTGGTGGCGGAGGCTATAATCGCATGACTGGATATCCATATGTTCTAACTAATCCGATAGCAGGCAAAACCGGTACATCTCAAAATCAGTCGGATGGCTGGTTCATTGGAATGGTGCCGAATCTTACCACAGGTGTTTGGGTGGGTGCCGAAGATCGCTCGGCCCGATTTAGATCAATAACCTATGGCCAAGGCGCTACGGCCGCTCTGCCAATATTCGGAATGTTCATGAAGTCTGTTTATGCAGATCCGGATCTCGACGTATCGAAGGGTCCTTTTGAACGCCCTGAAAATCTCGCTATAAAGGTCGATTGCTGGGTACCGAAAGTAAAAGACACAACCGATTTCGAGCAGGATACCGACGAGTTCACATTGTAATATCAACCGTAAAGTATTGGCAATATGCCGCGTAAATAATAGTTATGATTAACCGAAAAGTAAACAACGTAAAGGAAGCGCTCGAAGGAGTAGAAGACAACATGACCATCATGCTAGGCGGATTTGGTCTGTGCGGAATTCCGGAAAATTGCATCAATGAACTGGTTGCTAAAAACATTAGCGGATTAACTTGTATTTCAAACAATGCTGGCGTCGATGATTTTGGTTTGGGATTATTGCTTCACAAAAAGCAGATCAAAAAAATGATATCGTCCTATGTGGGCGAAAACGCCGAATTTGAGCGCCAGATGTTATCGGGCGAACTCGATGTCGAACTCACACCGCAAGGGACATTAGCCGAAAAATGCCGCGCTGCGCAAGCCGGAATTCCAGCATTCTTTACACCGGCAGGTTACGGAACCGAAGTCGCTGAAGGAAAAGAAGCACGCGAATTCAATGGCAAAATGCATATAATGGAAGAAGCGTTCAAAGCCGACTTCGCTATTGTAAAGGCTTGGAAAGGCGATGAAGCCGGGAATTTAATATTTAAAGGAACGGCCCGAAACTTCAACGCATGCATGGCCGGCGCCGCAAAAATCACCATCGCCGAAGTAGAAGAACTGGTTCCGGCCGGGACACTGGACCCCAATACGATACACATTCCCGGCATCATGGTCAATCGGATTTTTCAGGGCGATAAATATGAAAAGCGAATTGAACAGCGAACGGTGAGGATAAGAAAATAACACTACCTTTAGCCGCACAATCTTATAAAATTTTTATGAAAAAAATTATACTATCTATCATTTCCCTTTCCTTATTAGTTATCGGCTGCAACAGTGACGATGGAAATGACGGGAACTCTTGCGCTCAACTAACATCACTTAACATAGTGCAAAACGCCGGGGTAATCAACATCAATTTAACAACTTCTACCGGGGCGATGCATTACGAGTTATCTGTTGCTCATGCATCCGGCTCTTCGGAAAGCGGTCCCGAACAGGGAAATATTATTATTCTTGACGATCTTTCAAACACGATTGAGTCGAGCAGTATTATGCCAGATGGTTATGGCGATAATACATTCGTATTTTATGCGCGCGCCGTTTGCAGTGATAATGGCAAGAGTGACTGGATCGGGCCAAAATCGGTAACTATTCTTGATTACTGTGCCCAACCAAACAGTCTGAACATGTCCTATGACGGATTGTATTGGAATTCGCCAACCGCTGAAGCTTCATATTGGCAAGTACAATATGGACCTGAAGGGTTCAATTTAGGATCAGGAACTGTAAAAACGACAAGCGATCCGTTTCTTGGTGGAATACCGATGTCGGCCAATACAACCTACGACTTTTATGTTCGCTCAAATTGTGGCGCGACAGGCTTCAGTTCCTGGACCGGGCCTTACAGCCACTATTCTGCAACAGCAGTAAATATGTGCCTTGCGCCTATAAACCTTTCTTATACTATTTCATATATGAGCGGTTCGAATTATGGTATCGAAACCAGTTACAACGGAAATGGTGAGTCGTTGTTTGAGTACGCTCTTATGAATGGCACTCAAGCTCCCGGTCCGGGTGATATTAATACCATTGGCCCCGCGTACACACCAGCTTTCACCGGACTTTCAACATATAGCTCGTACAC
>JADMKR010000256.1 GCA_015478765.1 Flavobacterium sp. | reverse complement strand
GAGTTGTTGACCTCCTTTATTAACCATTGTAAGAGTATAAAAGGTGGTTTTGTCTGTATTAACGATATCAATTCTAGCGGAGCCTTCTGTCGTAAAAGATGTCAATACCATCATCATTGAAAATAATCCTAAAGTAAAAATTGCTTTTTTCATAATTTGAGACTTTATATATTAATGTTGTTTAGTTCGAATCTGCATTTTGTGATAAACTTAACACATGGTAAAAATATACAGTCATCACAATTAAAAAGCTGTGACACAAGGCATAAATGGCGAAATGACCTATTCTGATAGTGAATGGTGTACAAATGAAGTGTGGATGGAAATTAAAATTTTAGATTTCCAGATAATTTCCGAGAGAAATTGAGGTAAGTACCGCATCAATATTCTCTTTATATGTTTTCGAGAAGGGAAGTTTGGTTAAAGTATCCTTAATATAACAAACAGAATTACCCGTGTGGATGCGTGAAACATAATCAATATTGACAATGTAACTGTTATGGATCCGGACAAATGGTAATTTCAAAACATTCTCAAAATGCTTCAATGTCTTAAAAGCAGTTATCATTTCCCCGTTTACAAGATGAATATCAGTGGAATTATTATCCGCCTTTAGATAACAGATGTTTTTACCTTCGATGAATCGGTAATCGCCATACGATTTTACACATATGATTAAGGGCTGGGACTTTAATGGGAGCGTTTCCTCCTCAATGTGTGGCAGTCCATTCTGAGCCGTTTGATTAGCGTTTTCAACCAATGATGATTGTGCGCTAAGTTCATCCTGAGGCTCGTCGGCGCCTTCGTTGATAGCGATAACTACTTTATCCTGCGTCAAATTGTTTCTCAGCGGGGCTTGATCTAGTTTTTGAAATTTCAACAAGCTCTGTCTAACTTGGCTAAGTTCCAGCGGTTTCTTCAAATAATCGAATACCGCATACCGAATAGCGTTATAGGCATAGTCTGTAGTATTAGATATGGCAATAACAACAGGAATTCGGTCTAGATAGCGGTGCAATTCTGCAATTAAGCTAACCGATAATCCGGACGATTTGTTTTCGGGATTTATTTCGAGAAAAACAATAGAAGGACAATGCTCTAAGATTATGTCAAGTCCGCGATCAGCTGTATTGGCAGATCCAACAAAATAAAAGTCGGGAAATTGTTGCATCACAGCGCGCAAATCGGCTGAGCTTTGCTCGTTATCATCAATAATGACGTATGAGTACTTCATCAATCGCATCTAAAGATTGCAAAGCACTGTAAGTGGAAAACATCGGGGAATGTTTTCAAGCAGATTTGGATTATACGCAATTTACATCATAATCACGCTTCGAAATTTAATCCAAAGAGCAAAAAACAACTGACTTTTTAACAAAGTTGCTAACATTAATTAACCCAGTCGCGATAGCCAATATTTCGCCGACACTTCCCTTTCTACTATAGGTGATATCTCAGATATCGGAATTCGATCCTGCTTCATTGAGTCCCGATGGCGTATAGTCACCGTTTCATCTTCCAATGTTTGATGGTCAACCGTGATGCAGAATGGCGTACCCAATGCATCCTGTCGGCGGTATCGCCTTCCAACTGCATCTTTTTCGTCGTATGAAACCGAAAAATCAAATTTCAGATCGGCCATTATTTTTTGGGCAATTTCCGGTAAGCCATCCCTCTTAATTAAGGGAAGTACTGCAACTTTCGTCGGTGCAAGGATTGTCGGTAACTTAAGGACGGTCCGGACCGATCCATCTTCCAAAACCTCTTCTTTTAACGCCGAAGAAAGAACTGCTAAAAACATTCTGTCAAGTCCTACTGAAGTTTCAACCACATATGGCGTATAATTCTGATTAGATTCTGTATCGAAATATTGTAATTTCCGTCCGCTGAACTGTTCATGTGCTTTTAGATCGAAATCTGTTCGAGAGTGAATGCCTTCCAATTCTTTAAATCCGAAAGGAAAATCAAATTCAATATCAGTTGCGGCATTGGCATAATGAGCAAGCTTTTCGTGATCGTGAAAACGGTAATTAGATTCTCCCAAACCTAAAGACAGATGCCATTTTAAACGTGTGGACTTCCAGAATTCATACCACTTCATTTCATCGCCTGGCTTAACAAAAAACTGCATCTCCATCTGTTCGAATTCGCGCATCCTGAAAATAAACTGTCTTGCAACAATCTCATTCCGGAATGCTTTACCTGTTTGTGCAATTCCGAACGGAATTTTCATTCGCCCCGATTTCTGAACATTGAGGAAATTCACAAAAATTCCCTGAGCCGTCTCCGGACGCAGAAACAAATCCATTGCAGTATCGGCCGATGCCCCTAATTTTGTCCCAAACATCAAATTGAATTGCCGAACTTCAGTCCAATTTCTCGAACCCGTTTCCGGATCTGCAATTTCCAATTCCTCGATCAACGCTTTTACATCTTCAAGGTCATCCGCCTCTAAAGATTTTGCCATCCGCTCAAGTATCTCCCTTTGTCGATGCTTGTACTCCACAACACGTGTATTCGTAGTAACAAATTCATTTTCATCAAATGTATCTCCGAACCTGGCCCTGGCTTTTTCTATTTCCTTTTGTGCCTTCTGATTTAATTTTTCGGCAAAATCTTCAATCAACACATCGGCACGATATCTTTTTTTCGAGTCTTTATTGTCAATCAAGGGATCATTGAATGCATCAACATGACCGGATGCTTTCCATGTCGTTGGATGCATCAAAATCGACGCATCAATCCCCACAATGTTTTCGTGCATTTGTACCATTGATTTCCACCAATACTCCCGGATGTTTTTCTTTAATTCGACACCATTCTGTCCGTAATCATAAACTGCACTTAAACCATCATAAATTTCGCTCGACGGAAAAATGAATCCGTACTCCTTTGCATGCGAAATTAAATTCTTGAAAATATCGTCCTGTTTTGCCATAGCTGCAAAAATATAAAAAGTGGGGCGATTTAATCTTTGAATTTGTCTTTTTTATACTTTTATAATATCAAAGCCAATCAAAATGTTTAAAAGCCTAATTGACCTGTTCTACCCAATGGTATGCTGCGGTTGCGACGCCATCCTTCTAACCGGAGAAATTACCATCTGTACTGAATGCCGACATAACATTCCGCTGTCAAACCACCATTTGCATCCCGAAAACGAGGCTTTTCAAAAGTTCTACGGACGGTTACCAGTAGAATCCGCAATGGCAATGATGCTTTTTAAAAAAAGCGGAATCGTCCAACAGATGATACACAAACTAAAATACCGGGGCCAGCAACAAATTGGCACCGAAATCGGAAAATGGTATGGTGACGAACTCCGCGCCTGTCACCTACTGACGGATATTGATCAAATCGTTCCGGTACCATTGCATCTAAAGCGCCTAAGAGAACGCGGCTATAACCAAGTCAGTTCATTTGGGAAGGCGTTGGCCGACAAGCTGGATGTTCCGATGAACGAAAGTTTACTTTGCCGAAATCTGTATACGAAAACGCAAACCAAGAAAAATTTATTAGGCAGATCGGATCTAAAAACAGCACTGTTTTCTGCAAATTTCACTGCAGCGAACCATGGCCAACATTTTCTGCTGATCGATGATGTACTGACGACCGGCGCAACATTAGAAGCTTGCGGCAAAGCGCTTCTTGCTATTCCCGATGCGAAAATAAGTATTGCTTGTATGGCGATGTCACACTCGTAGTTAAACAATTAAAAACATTTTTCCAATGACGATTATAATCGCTATTTTGCGGTAAATTTCACCAATGCGATTAACGCTGTTTATACTTTCACTTTTATCATTCTTAGCCACTGGCTGTGCCAAAAGAGGCTCGATTACCGGAGGGCTAAAAGACACTATTCCGCCCACGCTTCGGCAAAGCATGCCGCCCAACTACAGCACTGATTTTAAAGGAAATACCATAAAGCTCACCTTTGATGAATATGTGAAGCTCAAAGATGCCAACAAGCAGTTAATCATTTCCCCTCCCGCCAATCGGGCGCCAATCATCACACCGTCAACAGCCAGTAAAACCCTGTCGATAAGATTGATGGATACGCTACAACCAAACACCACATATAGCCTGAACTTTGGGCAAAGTATTCAGGATAATAACGAAGGCAACCCATATCCACAATTTAAATACGTTTTCTCAACCGGCTCATACATCGATTCACTACTTGTGGCGGGTAGGATAAAGGATGCGTATGATAAAACGACCGACAACAATGTATCGATCATGCTTTATGAAGTTGACGAGACGTATTCCGATTCAATCATTTATAAACAACCGCCCCGATATATTACCAGAACGCAGGACACTTCCAATATCTGGCGACTTGAAAACCTGAAAGCAGGGAATTATCTGCTAATGGCATTAAAAGACGATAACAACAATAACATATATAATCCGAAATCCGATAAAATAGCATTCCAAAATAAATTCATAACCATCCCTACAGATACGCTTTACGAATTGGAGCTTTTTAAGGAAAAACCCGCATTTCGAGCTTTGCAGGCATCTCATGCGGCAACAAACAGAATTGTCATAGGATACGAAGGCGATCCGCGAAAAGCCAGCGCGGCCTTATTCAGTTCAGGGCAGGAAGTAACAGCGGAAATTACAAAATTAAAAGGTGCCGATTCGCTTCAGCTATGGTTTAGACCTATAAAGGTCGATTCACTTGATCTGCAAATTTCAACGACCGACTATGAAAAGAAGTTCAATGTAAAAATGAGAAACCTTAAGCAAGATACTTTAAGTTTTTCTGCATCGACCACTAATATACTGCCGCTGCGGGAATCATTTAAAATACAATCTTCAATTCCAATTTCCGCAATAGACTCAGCCTTGATTCAGGTAATCGACAAAGATTCTGCTTCAATCGCTTTTAAGATCGAAGAAGACAAATTCAATCAGCAGATAATTGTCGATTTTAAAAGAGATCCTGAGCAGCGCTATAATGTTAGGCTTTTGCCCGGCGCATTGACGAGCTTCTATGGACAAGCCAACGATACAATTAGCTATAAACTGGCGACCAACAAATTGTCGGACTATGGGAATCTTCGGATTAACCTTCAAAATGTGCGGCAGTTTCCAATAATCATTGAACTCACCGACAGCAAAGGCGAGGTCCGCGTGCGCGGATTCTCTGGCGAACAAACAACTATTCAATTCGAGGCAATAGACCCTGCATTGTATTCAGTAAGGTTAATTTATGACGAAAATGCCAACAGGGAATGGGATCCGGGAAATTTCCTGCAGCGGCGCCAGAGCGAACAAGTAATTCACTTTCCCGGGGCCATAGAAGTCCGAGCCAATTGGGATGTCGAAGAAACCTTTATACTACCGTAAAATTATCGCGATCGTCTAAAAATCCGAATTTTTTGCGGATGTTTTGGAGCTTGTCATAAGATAACGTCGCAGTCAGCACACCTTCTGTCCAACCTGGCTCGATGATATATTGGCCTAACTCATTTACAACTTGTGAATGTCCCGGATAATTGTGACCATTCACATCAAGTCCGGTTCTATTTGTTGCCACCACATAGGCCATATTCTCGATCGCGCGGGCAACAAGTAATTTATCCCATGCATCAATCCGCTGTTCCGGCCAGTTCGCTACAAATAGTAAAACGTCATAGTCGTTTGCGTTTCGGGCAAAAACCGGGAACCTGAGGTCATAACAAACTAATGGACATAGCCGCCAACCTCTATACTCGACGATCAATTTGTCTTGTCCGGCTTTATAATATTGGTCTTCGTGAGCCAGGCTAAACAAATGGCGCTTGTCATAGGTTTGGATGCTACCATCTGGCGCTGCAAATATCAGCCGGTTATAAAATTGCCCAGATTCACCAATCACAACGCTTCCCGTAATCGCACAGCGGAGTTCCATAGCCATGTTTCTCATCCATTCAACGGTGGCGCCTTCCATATTCTCTGCAACCACGCTTGGTTCCATCGTAAATCCGGTGGTAAACATCTCCGGCAACACAAATAAATCTACTTCATTCGTAGCCCTAATCCTTTCCTCGAAATAAGCTCGATTCGCTGCAGCGTCGTGCCATAAAAGCGGACCCTGAATCAGTGCAATGTTTAATTCGTTTTTCATTATCGTACCGATATTTCGTCAATAAATATAAATGCATCGCCGCCATGACCTTGATGCCAATCAGGTAATTTGCCAAAATTCTTGGCCTTCACCTTTACATATCGCGCTTCCACTGGCGTAGATTTATGGATGTATTGACTCGTTTGTGTTTTGTAATCCTGAGGCGTTATTGTACTTGACACCGATTTCAGCAATCTGAAATTCTTGTTGTCATTTGAAATGTAGAATTCAACTTGCGTCGGCATCAAGATCCACGACCGGGAATCCTGAAGAAAATTTGCATAAAAACTGGTCAATTCTTTACTTTCTTTCAAGTCAATTACACATTCGAAGTCCTGCCCCTGATAGCCCTGCCAGTCGCCTTTTCGCCAATTTTCATCGCCTGCGATTCCATCTATCAGTCCTTCAGGACCGCCGGCGTGGTATTGCGGATTATATGTAGATAAAAGCGTGATTGAATAATCATTCGGCTTTTTGTAAAATGATGAAGAAACGACATTGCTTTTTTGACCGTTTAATTCGGCATACGCCGAAATATTCGACGATTCCGAAATTGCAATAGGTGACGTGTACAATTGATAAGCAGGTTTTGCAGCGATGTGTTTATGATCTGTCAACATATAATAAACAGCCGACCCAGAAGTGCTCTGAATCGAAATAATCAACTGATCCCTAAACGCTTTGCTGGCCGATTCTATAACAGGCACAGGAAGGATTGAATTGTATGTGGGAGTTTCAAATGTAGCATTGGCAAACTTACCGATGCTTCTCAAATTTTTTTCTGAGACCGATGATGTAATTGTTTGCGATGTTCCATCTTCATAATTGATCTTGGCGCTACGGAAATATGGCTTCGCTGTGCTCCAATGGGGTTGTCCGGGCGTAACAGAATAAATTCCAAGCGAACTCAACACATACCATGCGCTCATCTGCCCACAGTCTTCGTTGCCGATGAGTCCGTCAGGTGAGTTTTTATAAAATTCATTTAAAATATAACCAACACGATCAACTGTCTTTTCTGGCTTGCCGACGAAATTATACAAATATGTTATATGGTGACTGGGCTCGTTTCCGTGTGCGTATTGACCGATCAACCCGGTAATATCCACCTGTTCTCTTCCCGTTGTTTTTGATGGCAGTGTAAACATTTCGTCCAGTTTTTGTTCGAATTTTTCAGGACCGCCATACGCTGCAATCATCCCGGGGATATCCTGCGGCACGAAAAAGGAGTATTGCCAGGAATTTCCTTCGGTGAAATTATTGTTGACTTCCCGCGCATCGAAAGGTTTGTCCCACCCACCGTTCTTCTTCGGACGCATAAATCCCACACTCGGGTCGAAAATGTTCTTCCAGCTTTGGGAACGCTCCATGAAATATTGGTATTCGTCAGTCTTGTTCAACATAGCCGCCATTTGCGCGATGCACCAATCGTCATAGGCATATTCAAGTGTCTTGGAAACGCTTTCGTGTTCATCGTCTATCGAAATGAAACCATTCATCTTATAAGCATCGAGCCCAAGGTGATTCAGCATCGCACTGTTTTTGGCAGCTTCGAAAGCTATTTCGTAATCGAATCCTTTGATGCCTTTTGCCATCGCGTCGGCAATTACCGAAACTGAATGATAACCAATCATGCAATCGGTTTCATTAGATGCGAGTTCCCAGACCGGAAGTCTTCCGCCCTGTTCATATTGCTTTAAAAATGTATTTACGAAATCGGAAGTTCGTTTTTTATCGATTATTGTGTACAACGGGTGCGCCGCGCGGAACGTATCCCAAAGCGAAAATACGGTGTAGTAATCGAATCCTTCAGCGGTGTGGATCTGCTCATCCCGGCCTCGGTATTTGCCATCGATGTCCTGTGCAATATTTGGCTGAATCATCGTATGGTATAGCGCCGTGTAGAATATTGACAGTTTGTTTTTGTCTTTTTCAGTGATTTCAATCTTACGCAACTCTGTGTTCCAAAGTTCCTGCGCCTGTTTTTTGACCAAGCCAAAATCCCAATGTGGGATTTCCGATATATTGAGTTTTGCACCAGCTGTCCCGGTAGGCGACAACGCGACTTTCACCATTATTCTATCACCTTTTTTGACTTGTTTTGAAAACGAAATCGCGAGCAAATTTCCTGCAAAAAACCGATCGGTGGTTTTGGCAGGTGCGACTGAATTACTGTGTGCTTTGGTGATAATTAACGGCTCACTGAATTCGATGCGAGCATAAACGAACTGGTTTTGCGCCCAACCCGAACTGTTGCGCATTACTTCGATGGTTTGATTGTCGATGATGCGCACCTCGCCCATCAACAATAAGTCGCGGTGATTTAAATCGAGTATAATATTCGCCTGCCCCGACTTGTTGAATTTATATTCATGGAATCCAACGCGCGTCGATGTTGTCAAGGCCACGTCGATATTGTGCTTGTCGAGTTTCACCGAATAAAAACCGGCGCTGGCTTTTTCATTTTTATGCGAAAACGACGATGAATACTCTTTCTCGTCCAATACAGGTTCGCCCATGGTTGGCATTAGCATGATATCGCCAAAATCGGACACGCCGGTGCCGTTTAGGTGCGTATGCGAAAATCCGTAAATGACATTGTCTGAATAGTGATATCCCGAGCAACCATCCCAGCTTCCGTCGATTCGAGTGTCGGGTGATAATTGCACCATCCCGAAAGGCGTCGTCGCACCCGGAAATGTGTGCCCGTGTCCGCCGGTGCCGATAAACGGATTTACATATTGCTGGTAGTTTTGCGCCAACGCGGATGCAGTAACGAAAAACAATATTTGGAAGTATTTCATCGGAAGGGGTTAAATAGTAAATATAAGAATATTTTTATGCGGATTATGACTTGGACAGCCACCGGCCGCGTTAGCGGTTGCAGCGGCATCCTTTTTAAATGACTGCAATTATCCGGCTTGCAGTTGACATTAGCATTTAAAAAGATATAGCGGAAGGCGCGAAAACGCCCAAATAAAAACAAAAAAAAACGCATCGGGTAAGATGCGTTTGATATTTATCGGACCGTAGCTTTTAAATACTCGCGGTTCATTCTGGCGATATTCTCGAGTGATATTCCTTTGGGGCACTCGACTTCGCAGGCGCCGGTTACAGAGCAGTTTCCAAAACCTTCGGCGTCCATTTGGTTAACCATATTTAAAACCCTGTCATGTGCTTCTACGCGTCCTTGCGGCAAGAGAGCCAATTGCGAAACTTTTGCGGCTACGAAAAGCATGGCCGATGAGTTCTTGCAGCTCGCGACGCAGGCTCCGCATCCAATGCAAGTCGCAGCATCAAATGAGCGGTCGGCGTCGTGTTTTGGAATGGGA
>JADMKR010000255.1 GCA_015478765.1 Flavobacterium sp. | reverse complement strand
GTTCGCCATGCCACCGACATAGCCTCGCCTCTTCACAAGAATGCCAGCATGATACTCGAATTGGTTGCCATAAACGACATAAATCTTGTGTTGCCATACCACGCACAGATTGCGGCCGTACTTAAATATCTAACCGACGAAACTTCCATCAGGTGCTTTTCAAAAATTTGCCTGCTACTATCATTTCGACCCTTGGCGCGCAACATCCGCGAAGCGATAACCGAGGCCTGTTTCGACTGGTTGATTGGAGAGCATAAAGTCGCACCTAAGGCTTATTCAATGTACGTATTGGCAAATTTTGCTGACGCCGATGACTGGATCGCAGATGAATTGCGAATCATCATCGCAAAAGAATATAGTGACAGCCAACCAGCTTTCAAAGCTGCGGCGCGAAAAGTGCTCCGTCAATTAAATAAAAAACCGCAAACCAAAGATTGATTTGCGGTTGGTGCCCCAGACCGGACTCGAACCAGCACACCCGAAGGCGCTGCGACCTGAACACAGTGCGTCTACCAATTTCGCCACTGGGGCATTCAGAGGAGCAAAATTAGTAATATTTGAGCTTATATTATATTGGCCGACCAAAATAAATCTTCCGGTGTTGCGGCCGCCCACCCCGGAATAGTTGTTTATATTTGCACAAAGCGCACAAAACTATGAACTACTTTTCGTCCGATTTTAAACTCGGAATTTTAGGCGGAGGCCAGCTTGGAAAGATGTTGCTTGCCGAAACCCGCAAATTTGATATTCAAACACACGTATTGGATCCGAGCGATGAAGCTCCGTGCGTCCTGGCCTGCAATAAATTTTACCAGGGTGACTTATCCGATTATGATACTGTTTATGAGTTCGGGAAAAAAGTCGATGTACTGACATTCGAAATCGAACTCGTGAACTTGAAAGCACTTGAGACACTCGAAGCCGAAGGCATCCGGGTATATCCGTCGCCGGCCACACTACGCCAAATCCAAAACAAGGGTTTCCAGAAAGATTTTTATATAAAAAACAAAATCCCAACTGCTCCTTACACCCGTTTTCACAGTTTGGTTGAACTTAGAGCAGCAGTTGCCGAAAAAACAATCCCGATGCCATTTGTTTGGAAAGTAGCCGAATTCGGGTACGACGGCTATGGCGTCAAGGTGGTGCAAACTGCCGATGACATGCAAAATCTATCCGATGCCGAATGCATTGCCGAAGAATTGGTACCGTTTCAAAAAGAACTTGCCGTAATCGTTGCCCGCAGCGCCAGCGGCGAGGTGAAATCGTACCCAGTGGTCGAAATGGAGTTCCATCCCGAAGCCAATCAGGTGGAATATGTGCTGTGTCCAGCCCGGATCAGCGACGAAATATCCCAAAAAGCACGTGATTTGGCATTACAGTTTTCGCAGGCATTTGACCATGTTGGATTGCTGGCAGTCGAGATGTTCCTTACAAAGGACAACCAAATATTGATAAATGAAGTCGCGCCACGCCCGCATAACTCCGGTCATTACAGCATTGAAGGCGCATACACTTCGCAATTTGAAAACCATATCCGGGCGATTCTCGGCCTCCCGCTGGGCGACACCGAAAGCAAGGCTGCCGGCGTGATGGTGAATTTGTCGGGTGCCGAAGGTTTTTCAGGAGATGTGGAATATCAGAATATTGAAAAGATCCTGGCGATTCCCGGAGTGACGCCGCATATATATGGGAAAAAACAAACACGCCCCTTCCGAAAAATGGGACATGTAACGATCGTAAATGCCGATATGGCCAAAGCGCGGGAAATTGCCGAAGAAGTTAAAAACACGATCCGGGTGATTTCGCGTTAGCGATGGCAGCGGTTATACTTTTTGTGAGGCACGAAAAAAAAGATAATAGCGAACAGCGCGGGCTGAAAGCAACGCCCAAAAAAAATACGCTAACAGTAAATTTAATTCAATGAAAGTAGCCATTATTATGGGAAGTATTTCCGACATGCCGGTCATGAAGGAAGCCATCGAAATACTCAAAGAATTTGGGATCGAAACTGAAACCGACATCGTATCGGCACATCGTACGCCCGAAAAATTATTCGATTTCAGTAAAAATGCACACCAACGCGGGATTTCGGTAATCATCGCCGGCGCCGGTGGTGCAGCGCATCTTCCGGGAATGGTTGCCTCGATGTCACCCCTGCCCATCATTGGCGTGCCGGTCAAATCAAGCAATTCGATCGACGGCTGGGACAGCGTCCTTTCAATTTTGCAAATGCCGGGCGGCGTTCCGGTCGCGACAGTTGCACTGAACGGTGGAAAAAACGCCGGAATTCTCGCTGCTCAAATTATTGGTGCCCATGATGAGTCGGTTCGTGAGAAGATTTTGGCGTATAAAAATGGCCTGAAACAAACAGTCGAATTATCGGCTACAAACTTGAAAAATAAATAAACCAGGCGCCTCGCGCACAGAAAAATACAGCAATGTCAATCCTGATTCAGCATTTCGATACCAAACACAATACAGCACCTTTTTCAAAAATAGCAACCGACGATTTTAAGCCGGCGTTTATCAAGGCGATCGAAATGGGCCGGGCCGATATCGATTCGATTATTACAAATACCGCGGCGCCCACTTTTGACAACACGATCGCGGCGCTCGATTTTGCCGGTGAAACGCTCGACCGGTTGTCGAGTATCTTCTTTAATCTGAATTCGGCCGAAACCAACGACGAAATACAGAAGATCGCACAGGAGGTATCGCCAATGCTGAGTGACTTCGGCAACGACATTACGCTGAACGAAGCGCTCTTTGCCCGGGTGAAAGCAGTGCACGACCAAATTCAACAGTTGGAATTGACGCCAGAACAGACAACCTTACTCGATAAAAAATATAAAAGTTTTGTGCGCAACGGCGCGCTGTTGTCGGCCGATCAAAAAACGCGACTTCGCGAAATCGACACTGAACTTGCAAAGTTAAAATTGACGTTTGGCGAAAATGTTTTGGCAGAAACCAACAATTATCAACTACACCTCACAAACGAATCTCACTTGAAAGGTTTGCCCGAAGGAACAATCGAAGCGGCTCGCACTTTAGCCAAAAGCGCCGATAAACCTGGATGGATTTTTACACTCGATTACCCGAGTTATATCCCGTTTGTGACCTACGCCGAAAACCGCGAATTGCGCAAAGAAATGGCGATAGCCGCCGGACGAAAAGCGTTTCAGAAGAATGAACACAACAACGAACTCAACGTGCTTCAAATCGCGCAACTGCGACACGAACGCGCGAATTTATTAGGTTACGAAACGCATTCGCATTTTGTGCTGGAAGAACGAATGGCTCAGAATCCGGGAAAAGTGAAAGCATTTTTAGGCGATTTGCTGACCAAAGCCAAACCTGCCGCAGAAAGAGAATTTGCCGCAATGGCGGAGTTTGCGAATAACATGGACCGAATCGGCCAACTTGAAAAATGGGACGGAGCTTATTATTCCGAAAAGCTAAAGCAACAATTATTTGCAATCGATGATGAAAAACTGAAACCGTACTTTAAACTAGGTAATGTCTTAAACGGCGCATTTGCGATTGCGGGAAAATTATTCGGGCTTACATTTACCGAAGTTTTTGACATCGACAAATACCATAAAGATGTCCAGACTTTTGAAGTTTCGAACGCACAAGGTCTGGTCGCAATCTTTTACGCCGATTTCTTCCCCCGAAAAGGCAAGCGAAATGGTGCGTGGATGACATCTTTCAAACCTCAGTATGTTAAAGACGGCGTCAATCACCGTCCGCATGTATCGATAGTCTGCAATTTTACACAACCCACAGAAACAAAACCTTCACTACTGACTTTTAACGAAGTAACCACGCTTTTCCACGAATTTGGTCATGCGCTGCACGGAATGCTGGCCGATACAACTTACCCGGGATTGTCGGGAACTTCAGTGTATTGGGATTTTGTCGAATTGCCGAGTCAGATAATGGAAAACTGGTGCTACGAACCCGAAGCGTTGTCTTTATTCGCGACACATTATGAAACCGGAGAGGTTATTCCGCTGGAATATATTGAGAAAATCAAGCAAAGCGCGAATTTCCAGGAAGGCATGACAACCATGCGCCAAATCAGTTTCGGCATGCTCGATATGGCGTTCCATGGAGCGGATCCTTCGGCCATCGAAAATGTAAAGTCGTTCGAAAAATCGGTTTTTGAGCCCACATCTCTTTATCCGGATGTTCCCGAAAATTGCATGAGTGTGTCGTTTTCGCATATTTTCCAGGGCGGCTATTCATCTGGTTATTACAGTTATAAATGGGCGGAAGTACTCGATGCCGACGCGTTTGAATACTTTCAGGAAAACGGGATTTTCAACAGCGAAATCGCAAGGAAATTTGCCGAAAACATTCTGTCAAAGGGCGGCACTGAGCAGCCGATGGAGCTTTACAAACGTTTCCGCGGCCAGGAGCCAAAACCCGATGCTTTGTTGCGTCGCGCCGGATTATTGACCGAGAAGCTATAGAAAGCGTTCGCCAATCAGCAGCAGAATCAGCCAAGTGACAGGCAGCAGTTCGGCCCAGAATAACGAGTAGTATTTTGGTCGGCGTGGATTTGCATACAGCAATAAAACCGACATCAGCACTAACAGCGCGGCATTGATAATCAATTGCAAATGATCGATTTCGGATTTCAGCAATTCGAGCATATAGAAAAACAGCAATAGGATGATGCCGAGTCTTTTAGTCGCATAAATACCGATTTTTTGCGGAACGGTTTGCAGGTGCGGATCATCGGTCGCTATGTCGATGATTTCAAAAATCAAAATCAGTACAAAAATAAAAATGAATCGCTGCACGCATTTCAGGTAGAAATCGCTTGTAATCGAAATTCCGGCATCAAGTACCGGCAGAACCAACGTCACCCCAACCCAACACAATGCTACAATGTAAATTTTGACACCGGCCCAGTTTCGGGCATTTCGCCGGTTCGGAAAAAATGGCAATGTGTATAGCAGCGTCAGAAGAACAAATAATCCGGCGACGACTTGCGTAATCAGATTCAGTCGGAAATAACAATACCCAGCGCCAATAAAACAGACCAGGCTGAGCGCGGCAATAGCTTTTATTCGTGTACCAACTTGAAGTTTATGAATCCGTGCCAATGCATCGTACTTGACAAAATTGTAGCCTACCACAGTTCCGAAGAATACGAATCCGATTATTGGCCAATCGAGCGACAAATCGAACATGTGCTGTGTCATCACAACCAATGCCGCCGCGGCAAGCGCAACGTGGATACTGCTTTGGATATAAAAGTCAAGAACACGCATAAAAAACCGCATATAGCAAATTTACACAAACGGCGGGCAACCCGATATTATACTTGCTGAAATACAAAAAATAGCTGTTAAAAAGAATTCGATTATGATATTAATATTTAATTTTACGCCACCTAAAAATAACACAACTTTTCGATGAACACAGATGCTTTTGCGCTAAGACATATCGGCCCGGAAGAAGGCGATTTACAACACATGCTGAAAACAATTGGAGCGGAATCAATGGACCAGCTGATTTATGAAACCCTTCCCGATGACATTCGTCTGAAAGCACCGCTAGCACTCGATCCGGCACTAACCGAATACGAGTTCCTGAATCACATCTCAAAACTTGGAAATAAGAATAAAGTGTTTTCAACATATATCGGTTTGGGCTACAACCAGTCGATCGTACCCGCGGTCATCCAGCGCAACATTCTGGAAAATCCGGGTTGGTACACTGCCTACACTCCGTATCAGGCCGAAATTGCGCAAGGCCGTCTTGAAGCGATCCTTAACTTCCAGACAATGGTCATCGAATTGACCGGGATGGAAATCGCAAACGCATCGTTGCTTGATGAAGGTACAGCCGCTGCCGAAGCAATGGCGTTGTTGTTCGACGTCAGAACGCGCGACCAGAAGAAAAACAATGTCAATAAATTTTTTGTTTCGGAAGAAATCCTGCCGCAAACACTTTCCATACTGGAAACCCGATCTACACCGATTGGCGTCGAACTCGTAGTGGGAAATCACCAGGAATTTGATTTTTCGACCGAATTCTTCGGAGCAATGTTGCAATATCCGGGGAAATACGGACAAGTTCACGATTACAGCGGATTCATCGCTAAAGCAAAATCAAACGAAATCAAAACTGCCGTCGCTGCCGATATCCTTAGCTTGGTAAAATTAGTTTCTCCGGGCGAAATGGGAGCCGACGTGGTAGTTGGAACTACGCAACGATTCGGTATTCCATTGGGATATGGCGGGCCGCATGCCGCTTATTTCGCGACTAAAGACGAATACAAACGCAGCATGCCGGGGCGAATTATCGGCGTGACAATCGACGCCGATGGCAACCGTGCACTTCGCATGGCGTTGCAAACACGGGAGCAGCACATTAAACGCGACAAAGCAACGTCGAACATATGCACTGCTCAGGTTCTTCTTGCTGTAATGGCCGGCATGTACGTTGTCTATCACGGCCCGAAAGGACTGAAGTATATTGCCGACAAAGTTCATGCTTCGGCCTCGGCGCTTGCCAACGGACTGGAAGCACTTGGAATTTATCAAACCAATACCGCTTATTTTGACACTATCGTGGTTAAAACCGACTGTGAGAAAATTCGCCCAATTGCGGAGAAAAATGAAGTAAACTTCAATTATATCGATGCGCAGACATTGTCAATATCGATCAACGAAACGACTAGCATCGCCGATCTTAACGTAATCGTTTCCATTTTCGCGGAAGCTACCGGAAAACCATTGGCTTCTATCAATCATTTATCTGTCATCGAAGAATTTCCGCAAAATCTTATCAGGACCTCAACATTCCTGCAACATGAGGTTTTCAATAAATATCATTCTGAAACAGCGTTGATGCGCTACATCAAAAAGCTCGAACGTAAGGATCTTGCTTTGAACCATTCGATGATATCGCTGGGATCATGCACGATGAAGCTCAACGCAGCTGCAGAAATGCTTCCATTGAGCATGGCAAATTGGAATAACATCCACCCGTTCGCACCACTTGATCAGGCTCAGGGCTATCAGGAAATGCTGAAGAAATTAGAACATCAGCTCAACGTCATCACCGGTTTTGCCGGAACGACACTGCAACCAAACTCGGGTGCACAGGGTGAATATGCCGGACTAATGGTTATTCGCGCCTACCACCATTCACGGGGCGATCATCACCGAAACATTGCATTGATACCGGCCTCGGCACACGGGACCAATCCGGCTTCGGCGGCAATGGCGGGAATGAAAGTCGTGGTTACCAAAACACTCGAAAACGGAAATATTGACGTCGACGATCTTCGCGCAAAAGCGATCGCGCATAAAGATGACTTGTCGTGTTTAATGGTTACTTACCCATCGACACACGGTGTTTACGAGGCATCTATCATTGAAGTTACTAAAATCATCCACGAGAACGGAGGCCAGGTCTATATGGATGGCGCGAATATGAACGCACAAGTCGGACTTACGAATCCGGCTACCATCGGTGCCGATGTTTGCCACCTGAACCTGCACAAAACTTTCGCAATCCCGCACGGCGGTGGCGGACCGGGCGTCGGACCAATTTGTGTTGCATCACATTTAGTTCCGTTCTTACCAACAAACCCGGTAATCCCAACCGGCGGCGATACGCCAATCACAGCGATATCAGCGGCACCTTGGGGATCGGCACTCGTTTGTTTGATCTCCTACGGTTACATCACTATGCTCGGCGCCGATGGTTTAACAGCAGCAACGAAATACGCAATTTTGAATGCAAATTATATCAAAGAGCGTTTAAGCGGCCATTATGAAACCTTGTATACCGGTGAAATGGGGCGCGCAGCTCATGAAATGATTCTTGAATGCCGACCGTTCAAGCAGAAAGGAATTGAAGTTTCCGACATCGCCAAACGACTTATGGATTACGGTTTTCACGCACCTACAGTTTCTTTCCCAGTGGCGGGCACACTCATGATTGAACCTACCGAAAGTGAGAACCTGGAAGAACTGGACCGTTTCTGCGACGCCATGATTTCAATCAGAAAGGAGATCGAAGCAGCTACAGCCGATGACAAAAACAACGTGTTGAAAAATTCGCCGCATACCTTGGCAATGCTTACTTCCGATACATGGAATTTCCCATATAGCCGTGAACAGGCTGCGTTTCCACTAGATTATTTGGCTGAAAATAAGTTTTGGCCAACGGTCCGCAGAGCTGATGATGCCTACGGCGATCGCAACCTGATTTGCTCATGTGCACCTATCGAAGCATATATGGACTAAAGTAAAATGCGGCGCTTTCAGATATTCTACTGGAGCGCCGTATTTAGGTTTAAATACTCATTGATGTCGAGTGCATAAACCTTGCTTTTTCGGGACTTTTTAATACATTAGCATTATATCCGGATACAATGAATATTAAAATTATAGGGTCAGGTTGCTATATTCCTGAAGTTAAAGTGCTGAACGCGGATTTCGCAGAGCATGTATTCCTAAATGACGACGGAACCCCGGTACACCACGCTAATGATCTCGTGATTAGCAAGTTTAAAGATATTACCGGTATAGTGGAACGACGCTATGCCGAGGATCATCTTGTAACATCCGACATTGCGTTTTTCGCAGCGCAAAAAGCCATAGAAGATTCCGGTATTGACCCAGAAACGCTCGACTATATAATACTGGCGCATAATTTCGGTGACGTAAAACCCAAAGGTGTACAATCGGATATTATGCCCAGCCTGGCCACAAGGGTCAAAAACAAACTCAACATCAAAAATCCGAAATGCGTCGCGTTTGACATACTTTTCGGATGCCCGGGATGGATCGAAGGTGTACTCCAGGCCAACGCCTACATCAAATCGGGAATGGCAAAAAGCTGCCTGGTGATTGGCGCCGAAATGCTGTCACGCGTGGTAGATTCGCACGACCGCGATGCCATGATTTATTCAGATGGTGCCGGTGCTACGGTGTTGGAAGGCACTGATTCGGGCGACGGATTGCTGGCATACGAAAGTGCAACACACGCAGGACCGGAAGCTGGATACTTATTCTTCGGCAAATCAAACAATCCGGAACTGGATCCTGATATCCGATACATTAAGATGTACGGCCGCAAAATCTACGAATTCGCATTGAACAACGTGCCATTGGCAATGAAAAGTTGCCTGGACAAAAGCGGCATTCCCATTTCAAAACTCACTAAAATACTGATACATCAGGCCAACGAAAAAATGGACGATGCCATCATCCAGCGTTTTTACAAACTGTACGATCAGTCGCCGCCGGCCGATATTATGCCAATGAGCATCCACACTTTAGGCAATAGCAGCGTGGCAACCGTTCCCACACTTTACGATAAATTGGTAAAAGGCCAACTCGAGAATCAGAAACTTTCAAAAGGTGATATTCTCCTATTTGCATCGGTTGGTGCCGGCATGAATATCAACGCATTTGTGTACCGATATTAGGAGCTTTTCCGGCTG
>JADMKR010000254.1:2371-9702 GCA_015478765.1 Flavobacterium sp. | reverse complement strand
ATGTCGTATTCCGAATTACTGCGCGCAATAAATGCGAGAACATCACTTTTAATCGCTGCAATGTTGAAATCGAATTCGGATGCTGTTTGCTTGATGAATTTGACACACCCGAAATCGGCGTCTACGGCCGTAATATTCAAACTTCCACGCGAGGCAAATTCGTAACTGATATTTCCCGTGCCGGCAAATAAATCAAGAACATGCAGTGTATCGAAATGATAGTGGTTGTTCAGTACGTTAAAAAGTGCTTCCTTACTCATGTCGGTTGTTGGCCGAACGGGCAAATTTTTTGGCGCATTGATTCGACGCCCTTTATATTTTCCTGAAATGATCCTCACGCTTGTAATATTATAAAATGTTGCCTGCATTCGGTTTCCGTTAAACCGGTTTGTGACTTTAGATCGGAGATGTCATGTAAACTGACATGGCGTACATATTTATAGGCTATCTGATACAATTCGCTTTCTTCGGAAATGCGTCCTGAGAGAATCACTTTCACTGTTTCCGGGTTCAGATGCAACTGCTCGGCCTTAAACAGTAAATAATAGATAAAATCTTCTTTCGTACTGAAATCAAATGAGTTAAATAAGAGGAGTTTCTGATTTTGCGCTACTACAACTTGAAAGCAGGCCGTATCAAAATGAACAAAAACCTGTTTATCGTCAATATTCTTCGACTTATCAAGCAGCCTCGATACAAGTACGGTGTTGCTGTGGCGATAATCGAAACTTCCGAATTGGTCAATGAGCAGATTGTTAATATTGACGTACGGTATGTAAATATGGTTGATCTCATAATTAGTTAGTTCGTCGAATGCAAAAAAATCAGTTTCAAAAACTTTGGTATTATACTGTAAATAACTGCCCATATATTCCTCATCGAACAATGCCTGCGGGACGAACGTATTCAAGCTGTTATCATGTAAGGCAATTACATTATCGTATGTCTCAGAAAATTCTTTGATGTCTTGAAAAGCCTGCACATAAAGTTCTTCAACACGAGCCGATTTAGGTAAAGACGAAAAATCGACTGAGTCGATCCGCAGTGGTTTGTTCTCCAAAGTATCGAAAATGCAGTATGAAAAACCGTTCAACGATAATCGAATAACAAGTTTCCTGTAATTTTTCGCAGTTATGTTTGTCATGAAGCCGGCTAATGTTTTTTTTGCGCGAGAGCGCCATGCCCGGCAAACTTACAATTTTTTTCATTTACAGGGGTTTTTCACCTCAAATTGATGCCTATCTTTGGAATTCATCCGCATCAATAGCTACTTAATGACTTCCAGCCTGTTCTACAAGATTCTGCGCCAAAAATTTCCTTTCAATCCAACTGTGAAGCAGGACATGTTTTTTCAGATGATAGCCGATTTTGCTACCAATGGCAATACCAATGACTTATTCGTGCTCAAAGGCTATGCCGGCACCGGCAAAACCACCGTGATATCAACTTTGGTAAACAACCTGGTGGAAATCAGTATGAAGTATGTTTTGTTAGCACCCACAGGCCGGGCGGCAAAAGTGATTGCAAATTATTCCAATAAGCCGGCCTGTACCATCCATAAGAAAATTTACTTTCCCAAAAAGGCAGCCGGTGGCGGTGTGAGTTTCACCATGCAGCAAAACAAGCACAAAAATACCATTTTCATAATTGATGAATCGTCGATGATTTCCGATACCGAAACCGATTCGAAAATGTACCAAAACGGTTCGCTGCTCAACGACTTGATTACTTATGTGTATTCGGGAACCAATTGTAAAATGATTCTTTTGGGCGATACGGCCCAACTTCCGCCAGTAAATGTTGATGTGAGCCCTGCGCTCGATATTGATAATCTCCACTTGAATTTTGATAAAAATATAATGTCGATCGAGCTTGATGAAGTTATGCGGCAGGAAGAGCATTCGGGAATTTTGCACAATGCAACTGTCTTACGGGATTTGCTGAACGACGATTTTATAACCGATTTCAGTTTCGATATTAAACCGTTTACCGACATTGTACGCTTGACCGACGGCTACGATATTCAGGACGCCATACATTCAGCATACGGCAATTACAGCATCGAGGATACCGCATTTATTGTTCGATCCAATAAAAGAGCCAATCAATACAATCAGCAAATCAGAACCAGAATCCTCGACAAGGAAAGTGATCTGTCGACAGGAGATTATTTAATGGTGGTCAAAAACAACTACTTTTGGTTAAAAGACAGTGACGAAGCAGGTTTTATAGCCAATGGCGACATTGTCGAAGTTTTGGAAATTTTTGCTGTTCAGGAGCTATACGGATTTAAATTCGCTAAGGTGAAAGTCCGAATGATCGATTACCCAAACCAACGTCCGCTCGAAACCATCGTTCTTCTCGATACTACGTTGAGTGAATCGCCATCGCTTACATACGAAGAATCGAATCGGTTGTATCAGGAAGTAATGCAGGATTATGCCGACGAGCGCAGTAATTATAAAAAGTTTCAAAAGGTAAAGGAAAATGAATATTTTAACGCACTTCAGGTGAAATTCTCCTACGCAATCACCTGTCATAAATCGCAGGGTGGCCAATGGAATACGGTATTTATCGAACAGCCGTACTTGCCCAACGGCATCGACCGTGATTATGTCAGATGGCTTTATACTGCCATTACGCGCGCCAAGGAAAAATTGTACCTGATCGGTTTTAAGGACGAATCGTTTGTCAATTGATGTCCAATATTAACTATAAATATAATTGTATGAAAATTATCGCAGTCATTCCGGCGCGTTACGCTTCCACCCGATTTCCCGCTAAGCTGATGCAGGACCTTGGCGGAAAAACCGTGATTACTCGTACCTACGAGGCCGCAATTGCCACGGGATTGTTTGACGAAGTTTTTGTGGCGACCGATTCGGAAATAATATTTAACGAGATTACAAATAAAGGCGGAAAAGCGGTGATGAGCATCCACCAGCATGAATCGGGTAGTGACCGGATCGCAGAAGCCGTCTCGAACATGGACTGCGATATTGTTGTAAACGTTCAGGGTGACGAGCCATTCCTTAACAAACAGTCGCTGTCGAATTTGCTGGAAGTTTTTAAAAACGATCCCGCCCGACAAATCGATCTCGCATCATTAATGAGACAAATCACGGATGAATCGGATATTAACAACCCCAACAATGTAAAAGTGGTCACTGACCAAAGTGGTAATGCATTGTATTTCTCCCGGTCGGTGATTCCCTATCCGCGCGATGAGAATGCAGGTGTACGTTATTTTCAACATATCGGCATTTACGCCTTCCGAAAACAAGCCTTGATGGAATTCCACAGTCTGCCCATGAAATCACTAGAAGCATCGGAGAAATTGGAACAGTTGCGTTACCTTGAATTCGGAAAACGAATACGGATGATCGAAACAAACGAAGTCAGTATCGGCATCGATACACCCGATGATCTGGAGAAGGCTCGTACTATGTTATAGAATTTGCAGAATCCAGTTTGTTACCGAAGGCTTGCGCCCAGTTCGGTTTCGAAATTGTTTTTCAGTTTGCTCATCAATCGGTCCACATGAGCATCGGTCAGCGTTTTCGAATTGTCCTGAATTACAAAACTTACCGCATATGACTTTTTACCTTGTGGTAAATTCGGGCCTTCGTAAACATCAAATAGATTAATATCTTTCAGCAACGATTTATCGGTTTGCCGTGCGATTTTATAAATTGAATCGAAGGTGACATTTTCATCGACGAGTAAAGCCAGGTCGCGGCGCACTTCGGGGAATTTAGGTATGTCCGAAAATCTGATTTTGTTTGAAATCAGTCGCAATACGAGGTTCCAATTGAAATCGGCGTAGAAAACTTCCTGTTTGATATCGAAATACTTCAGCACTGATTTTTTGACGGTTCCAAATTCAACCAGCATTTCACCGGCAGATGTCATCATCATTCCCTCACCGAAAATATCAGATGCCAGTGGTTCACTCTGTATCTTTTCAATTCCAAGCCGCGATAAAATTCCAAGTACGTAGCCTTTAAAAAAGAAGAAATCGGATGGTTTTTGCGCATTCGTCCAGTTTTCGGCCACACGTTGACCGGTTGCAAGCAAAGTCAGGTGCTTTTTCTCTTCGTAACCCGACGGATGGTTGTGGTATGTTTTCCCGAATTCGAATAATTTCAAATCGGCGTTGCGACGGTTGATGTTATACGCAGTTGCTTCCAATGCACCAAACAGCATCGATTGCCGCATAACGGATAAATCGTGGCTCAGCGGATTCAGCATCACAACGTTGTAATTCTGTTTCAGGCCTTCTGAAAGACCTGTATAATCGGGCGTAGAAAGTGAATTGGCCATCATCTCATGAAATCCCTGAGAGGTAAGGAGGGAAGCCGTGATGTTCTGAAGTTTGTAGTCTTCTGTTCGCGGCGAATTGGATACGGTGGCGTTTAATTTCTTAGTGAAGTTAATATTGTTGTATCCATAAACACGGAGAATTTCCTCCACGACATCAATGTCCCGTTGCACATCCACTCTATAAGCAGGAACTGTCAGTCCGAGTCCGGCGTCAGAAATACTGTTTACTTTAATATCAAGTGAAACTAAAATTTTCTTGATGGTTTCCTTAGGCAAATCCTGGCCGATGATTTTTGCGGTTTTAGCAAAGTTCAGCAAGACCGAACAGTCCTCTATTTTTTTAGGATAAATGTCGATTATGTCTGAAGTGATTTCGCCACCGGCAACTTCCTGAATTAATAATGCCGCCCGTTTAAGTGCATATTCTGTAATGGTCGGGTCGATGCCACGCTCGAAACGGAAAGATGCATCGGTACTCAGTGAATGTCTTTTTGCCGTTTTACGTACAGTCACCGGATTGAAATAAGCGCTTTCAAGAAATATTGCATTGGTAACTTCTGTAACTGCCGTACTCTTTCCTCCAAATACTCCGGCTATCGCAATTGGTCCTTTTTCATCGCAAATCATTAGATCCTCTTCATGCAACGTTCGCTCGACATCATCCAAAGTCGTAAATTTCGTTCCGGATGTAAGAGTCTTGATTTCGACTTTTCCGGTAATTTTTGCAGCGTCAAAAGCGTGTAGGGGTTGACCCAGCTCGTGTAAAACGTAGTTGGTTACATCAACCACATTATTCTTTGGCGTAATACCGATGGATTTCAATCTGTTTTGAAGCCACTCCGGTGATTCTTTAACCGATATGCCTGAAATCGTGACTCCGCAATAACGCGGTGCAAGCTTTGAATCTTTCACGCTTACATCGACTTTCAATGTTCGCTTATCGATCCTGAAATTGCTCACCGATGGCGTTATCAGTTCTACATGGACGTTTTTTTGCATCATGCCGGCGCGAAGATCGCGTGCAGTTCCCCAATGGCTCATCGCATCGGCGCGGTTTGGAGTGAGGCCAATCTCAAACACGTCGTCATCTTCAATTTTGAAAACGGTTGCGCAGGGAGTTCCTGGTACCAGCGAATCGTCTAAAATCATGATTCCGTCATGACTGCTTCCGAGTCCGAGTTCATCTTCGGCGCAGATCATACCGTGGCTCTCCTGATCCCGTATTTTACCTTTTTTTATGTCGATTGGCTGGCCGCTTTTATCGTATAATCTTGTTCCGATTGTGGCAACGGGAACTTTTTGGCCAGCTGCTACATTGTTGGCTCCGCATACAATCTGTACCGGTGCACCGGTGCCAATGTCGACAGTGGTTACTTTTAACCGATCTGCATTCGGATGTTGTTCGCAGGTAAGCACATGTCCTACGACAACACCTTCAAGTCCGCCTTTGACCGACTGGAATTTTTCGACCACTTCCACTTCAAGGCCCAGGTCGGTTAGCAACGCGGCGGTTTCTTCGGTTTTCCAATCGGTTTTAATGAACTGTTTCAGCCAGTTATAGGAGATTTTCATCTTTGGTGCAGATTTTTTTAAAGCCAACAAATATAATCATTGGAACATCGGAAAAGAAGTAAAATTCCACGTTTTTTCGACGATTGATTGTTGATAAAAGCGGATGACATCCTTCTAAGATAAAGTACTTATGCTGCCACAAATAGCGAAAAACTTTACCGATTCACCGCATAAATGGTTTAAAATGCGATGTTTCCGGCCAGTTCCTGTAGTGCGATTTCCGACATTTTCGCCTGAAATTTAGCGTTGCTCAAGCGAACAGTTGCGTTAACATAGTTAAGTTGAGCGGTTCGGAATTCGATTGTGGGAATGGTTCCGATCCGGAATTTAGTCATTGTGATATCGAGATTTTCCTTTGCGATTCGCTCATTTCTGGTTTCGAGATCGATCAAGCTTATATTCGTAAGATAGGTTTGATATGCTGTGCCAAGTTGGGCCAACACTTCCTGATTGCGCTGCTCAATGGCAATTTGTGAATTATCGACCTGAATTTTTGCAATTCGCTCATTCCTGCTTTGATTAAAACCGTCGAAGATGTTCATTGTCGCGCGAAAGCCATAATTCCAGCCCTGCGCCGATGATCGTGTGTTAAAACCCAAGCTGGCTTCCGATTCGCTGAAGTTATAGCCGGTTGTTGCAATTACGGTAGGGTAGCGACCCGCCTGAATCTTTTTAAGCTGAAGTTCAGCGACGCGCCTGCTGATGATTTGCGCCTGCACAGCCGGATTCTGTTTCAAAGCAAGCGATTCCAATTCGGGTAACAGCATTAAATCACCGACCAATATTTCGTCAACCACCCTGAAATCCAATTTTGTATCCCGGGCCATCAATTGATTTAATCTGATTTTTGTTTGCGCATATTGTTCGCGTTGCCGTAACATCGACGTCTGGTCGGTATTTAGATCTACCTGTGCATTTAAGACTTCTAATTTGGATGCGCGACCTATTGAAAATCGGTCATCGGCAAGTTGGACGCGCTGTTGTGAAATGACCATGGTAGTATCAAGAGCGGCAATTTGCTGTTGTTGCTGAACCAAATCGTAATAGGTCACCATTACGTCACTTAGATTATTTAATATGGTCAATTTCAATTCGGCTTCGCCAAGTTTACGCAGTTCTTTCAATTGGTCATATCGGGCAAACATTCCAAATCCGTCAAAAACTGTCCAGTCGAGCGCCACGCCGTAACCCATGTTGATATTTCGGGCATTGTCGAGTTCTAGTACTTCGCCGTTGGCACGGGTTTGTGAACTGTTCTGAATACTATTGTTATCGTCGAAGTTTGCAGTGACGCGCGGCAGCATTCCTGCAAGTCCGGGGCTGACGCCTGCTTCGTCTGCCAAAAGATCATTCGCAGCGATTTGAATCTGATAATTATTTTTTAAGGCTTGGGCAACTGCCTCCTCCAAAGTCAGCAATTCCTGCCCGGAAGCTAC
>JADMKR010000254.1:0-2361 GCA_015478765.1 Flavobacterium sp. | reverse complement strand
TTTCATACTTTTCCATATTGTCAAATTCTGGACGATGTTTCTTTTCACGGGACCACATCATATAAACTGCCGGAATAATAAACAGCGTCAATATCAGTGAGAACATAGTTCCGCCAATGATCACGACTCCCATCCCGATACGGCTTGTTGAAGCAGCTCCCAGCGAAAGGGCAATTGGCAGGGCACCCAATGCGATTGTTAAACTCGTCATCAATATTGGCCGCAGTCGCGATTCTGAAGCTTCCAGGATGGCTTCTAATTTAGGCTTGCCTTGCTCACGGAGTTGGTTGGCAAATTCCACAATCAGAATTCCATTTTTAGTAACAAGGCCTATAAGCATAATGGTCCCGATCTGACTAAAGATATTCCAGGTTTGCCCGAATAACCAAAGTGAGAACATCGCACCGGCAACTGCCATCGGTACAGTCAGGATTATTATCAGCGGATCTATAAAACTTTCGAACTGTGCTGCCAAAATTAAGAAAATCAATAGGAGGGCAAGTAGGAATGCGAACATGGTATTCGAACTGCTTTCAACAAAATCGCGCGACTCGCCGCCCAAATCGGTTGTAAAGGATTCGTCCAGTACTTTTTCCTTTATTCTTTCCATCGCTTCAATGCCGTCGCCGATACTTTTACCGGGTGCGAGTCCGGCAGAAACCGTAGCCGACATATATCGGTTGTTGTGATACAATTGCGGCGGACTGCTTTGTTCTTCGATCGTCACCACATTATCCAACTGGATCAGGTCGCCCTGGTCATTTTTCACAAACATCGAAGTTACGTCAGTCGGGGCATTGCGGTCTTTTTTGTCGAATTGGCCCATGACCTGATATTGCTTGCCGTTCATCATGAAATATCCGAAGCGCTGTCCACTGAAAGAAAGTTGCAAGGTTTGCGCTACATCAAGCACGGAAACACCCAGACTTTGTGCCTTTTCACGGTCGATGTTGACATATATTTCAGGTTTGTTGAATTTGAGGTTCACATCGGTATTTGAAAAAGTCGGGTCTTGCGAGGCCTCCTCCATAAATAGCGGAATTTTTTCTTCCAGTTTTTCAAAATTCTGCGCCTGGATAATATATTGAATTGGCATTCCACCGCGTCGTCCAACCGAGATTGTAGGCGATTCCGACACGTTGACCTTTGCATTTGGATATTGCTTTGTCCAACGCGTAAGATTGGCCGCAATTTCGGCCTGTGACCGTTCGCGTTCCCCCGGTTCGACCAAGGCAATCCTGGCACGTCCGCTATTGACCGATGATGCGCCCCAACCTGGCGATGTTATTATCAAACTGACTTTTTTCTCAGGGATTGAATCATTGATAAGTTCTGTCAGTTCTGTCATGAAACGGTCCATGTATTCGTATGACGATCCTTCGGGCGCCGTCACGCTTACGCCGATAAAACTTCGGTCGTCATACGGTGCTGTTTCCTTCTTCAATACGCTGTAAAACAAAACGATCAGGCCCAGGCAAACCACTAATATCGGGAAACTCAGCCACTTTTTGGTCATAAAACTGCGCAGTGATTCGGCGTAGCTGGTGTTCATTTTTACAAAGTACTTTTCAGTAAAATTGTAAAATTTGGTTTTCTTCTGTACGCCCGGCTTTAATAAGTAGGCATTTAACATGGGTGTCAGGGTTAAGGCCACAAATGCCGAAATCAACACCGCCGCGCCAATCACCACACCAAATTCGCGGAAAAGGCGACCCACAAATCCTTCAAGAAATATCACGGGCAAAAATACCGCTGCAAGTGTAACGGAAATCGATATTACTGCGAAGAAAATTTCATTGGAACCTTTGATTGCCGCCTCGATAGGTGACATGCCTTCTTCAACTTTTTTATAGATATTCTCGGTTACAACGATACCGTCATCGACCACAAGCCCGGTGGCGAGCACAATGGCGAGAAGGGTCAAAACATTTATTGAAAATCCTAACAGCCACATGATAAAAAAGGTGGCGATGAGCGAAACGGGAATATCAATCAGCGGCCTGAAGGCAATCGACCAGTTTCGAAAGAACAGGTAAATCACCAATATTACCAAAATGATTGCGATAATAAGCGTCTCAACAACTTCGGTAACGGCCCTTTTTACAAATACCGTATTGTCGATCGCGACATTCAGCTTGAAGTCGGCCGGCAAATCCCGCTGAAGTTGCTCGTACTGCTCATAAAATGCATCGGCGATGTCCAGATAATTGGTGCCGGGCTGGGGAATGATTGCCAATCCCACCATCGGCTGGCCGGAGTCGCTGAGTTTTGTTTCCAGATTTTCGGCCTCCAATGCCGCTTTGCCGATATCGCTTAAACGGACGATTTTATCATCATCGGCACTGATGATGATATTGTTGA
>JADMKR010000253.1 GCA_015478765.1 Flavobacterium sp. | reverse complement strand
CGTTAGGCCATACTGTTTCGCTTATTTTGTCCGTGTTCAACCTGGTGATAATCAATGCGGGCCTGATCGAGTTTCTTATTCCGATCACGATTTTGGTTACAGCATTGTATAATATTTTCACGGCGGGTAAGAAATCTGGTAAAGACGGTATGGGTGTTGTGGGCAGCATCACACTTTTTTTTGGGATTATCCACGGGTTGGGATTTTCGAATTACTTCAAATCTATTTTGGGAGGCAGCCCGTCAGATAAATTGTTGCCGCTTCTTGAATTTGCGTTGGGAATCGAGGTCGCACAGATAATCGTTGTAATGGGTGTGTTGATATTGTCGTATATAGTACAAACATTCTTCCGCTTTTCAAAACGCGATTTTACCCTGGTATTATCGGCTTTTGTGATTGGAGTTATAGTGCCGATGTTGATTGAAAGTGAGATTTGGAACCAATAATGGAAGAAAAGAAACTCAATAAGTACGATAAAGCCTACTTGAAGATTGCCCGCGAATGGAGCTTGTTGTCATACTGTAAACGGCGTCAGGTGGGAGCAATCATCGTTAAGGATCGAATGATTATTTCCGATGGTTATAATGGAACACCGTCTGGATTCGAGAATTGCTGTGAAGACGAGACCGGATTGACGCAATGGTTTGTGCTCCACGCCGAGGCCAACGCTATATTAAAGGTAGCCAAGTCGACGCAGTCCTGCGAAGGCGCCACATTGTATATCACGCTCTCTCCATGTAGGGAATGCAGCAAGCTGATCCATCAGTCGGGTATTAAAAGGGTTGTGTATCATAGCGGATATCGCGACGATTCAGGGTTGGATTTCTTGCGGAAGGCTGGTGTTGAGGTGGAATTTATCCCCGAATTAGATTAATGAAAAAACAATATATTTATTTGCCGATACTTCTATTCGGCGCACTGGCCATCGGAATTGTGCTGGGAGGGATTCTTGATTTTCCTTCCACAGGCATTACAGTTTCATCCAGTAGCAGCAAAAACAAACTCAATAAACTTATCGACTTCATAGAACGTGAATATGTTGATGAGGTGAACACCGATTCCATCGTTGAAGTGACGGTCAATGATATTCTGTCATCGCTCGACCCGCATTCCGTTTACATTCCGCCTAGCGATCAGGAGTTGGTTGCGCAAAGCATGAAGGGCGATTTTGTGGGTATAGGTGTGAATTTTTACATGTATAAAGATACAGTTGCGGTAATTATGCCTATCGAGGGCGGGCCTTCGCACCGGGCGGGAATTCTGTCCGGAGATCGGATATTATATGCCGATAGCGATAAACTTTTTGGCCGGGAATTACCCACAGACAGTTTGTTCAATAAATTAAAAGGACAAATCGACTCGGAAATCCAGTTGACTATTTTCAGAAAAAGTGAGAATAAAAAACTCAAATTCAATGTTCGTCGCGATGTAGTTCCAATCAAAAGCGTCGACGCCGCACTCATGATAGATGCGACCACCGGGTATATTAAGATTAACCGATTTGCCGAAACCACGTACGATGAATTTGATACCGCTCTTCAAAAATTAAAATCGGCTGGTGCTAATTCGGTTGTATTGGATCTTCGCGATAATGGCGGCGGATATCTTGAAAAAGCAGTCGAAATTGCCGATGATTTTCTTTCCGACGACCAACTGATCGTTTTTACCAAAAACAAGAAGGAACGAATTGATAAAACCTTCGCAACATCGGGCGGGAGTTTCGAATCCGGAAAAGTATTTATACTAATCAATGAGAACTCAGCCTCGGCAAGTGAAATTTTAGCGGGAGCCATTCAGGATAACGACCGCGGAATCATTGTAGGTCGCCGTTCATTTGGTAAAGGCCTGGTTCAGCGCGAGATGGATTTCAACGATGGTTCGTCGGTACGGTTAACCATTGCCCGGTATTTTACGCCCACCGGCCGGTCGATCCAAAAATCGTATGACGCAGGTTCGGAGGATTACTTTAAAGACTTTGATAAGCGTTTTGCCAGTGGCGAATTGTACTCGAAAGACAGCATTCGAATTGCCGACACCCTGAAATTTAAAACCCCTAAAGGCAAAATAGTTTATGGCGGTGGCGGTATCGTGCCCGATGTCTTTGTTCCGCTTGAGGTTGAACATGGCGATGAGGGCATTGGATACCTATTGCAATCGGGTGCCGTGAGCTACTTTGCGTTCGAGCAATTGGACTACCGCAGAGACCAATATAAAAATATGCGGTTCCCTGAATTTCTTTCGCATATGGATCAAACCGATCTGTATTTTAATAATTTCAGAACCTATTTGCAATCAAACGGCCTGATGCTCCGACTCGAACAAAGTAAAGACTTAATCAAGCGACATATTAAAGCTGAGTTTGCACGCCAATTATACGGCGAGGAAAAATACTATGAGATTTTGTTGAAAGAAGATAAAATGATTGAAGCGGTAAAAAAGCAGCGCTAAATTTTATCATGACTTTGAGAGTGGGCGCCATTGTTCCACTCCGTAAGAATGTCGGTCGCCACCGATGCACCACTTCCGGCCGCAATCGATAGTTGGCTTCGGTAACCCGCCAGGTTTCCAGCAACGTAGATTCCGTCAGATACTTTATGATCGACATTCCGCAGCCAAATCCGGTTTTTTTCCGGAACTGCTTTTGGATGAGGTTCAACGAATTGCATCAATCCCGGGATATTAAAAGTGTCGGAATAGCCAACAGCGACTACTATTGCTTTTGCCTTATATGTATTTTTATTGGTCACGACTGTGAATTCGGGGAATGAACCTTGAATCTCGCATACCTTTTCGCGGGGAATTTGGTCTATGTGCGGATATAACATCGAAAGTTGCTCTAGGCTTTCTGAAAGAAGTTGGGCCCCGGTTTTTCCGGCCGGAATTCCATATGCATTATTAAAAAGTGCCTGTTGAAGAGACGAGGCTTTCTGATGCGTAATTATGCCGATTTTCTTATCAGCCACAAAATGTTTATTCTTAGCCGACCCGAGTATAAGTGCGCATGAGACGCCTGCAACCCCGCCGCCAATGATCAGCACATCGTACATATTAACGACTTGTTTTTTCTGCAATTATTTTTGACATTCTGAAAATCAAGAGAATCAATATAGCGCAAAAAGATGCCGCAATCCCAATGAGTGCGACCAGACTGTCGCCTTGCATTAAATTACTGAAGTCAAGAAGTGTGATATTAAACACGATCAAAGAAAGCGCAAGAAAAACCAATATAGAGGTAAAAATTTTCATTTGATTTGGTATAAATATAAGAGTGGTGAATTTAAAGAAAATACGACTAGACAAACAGACCTTTAACATTCGCTGCGAATAATTTAACAGCGATAGCAAGCAGTACCACCCCAAACGCCTTCCGGATCACCCCCAGGCCATTTTTACCCAGTCGTTTCTCAATTTTATCAGACGATTTGAGCACGGCATAAACAACAATAATATTCAGCACAATGGCAATTATGATATTGGTCGCGTGATATTCGGCGCGTAAAGACAGTAGGGTGGTCATCGTACCGGCACCGGCTATAAGCGGAAAAGCGATAGGAACGATGGAGGCCGAGCTGGGCTCATCATCGCGATATAGCCGTATTCCTAAAATCATTTCGAGCGCCAGGAAAAACAATACAAAGGCACCGGCAACAGCAAATGAATTGACATCAATGCCAATCAGATGTAGTATTTCCTCACCTACAAACAAAAATACTATCATAATGATGGCGGCTACGATCGAAGCCTTCTCCGATTCGATGATGCCGTGCTTATTGCGCAAATCGATGATAATGGGAATAGACCCGACTATGTCGATCACGGCGAATAACACCATGGCCACAGTAACAATTTCACGCAAGTCGAAGTTCATCATATAGGTCGGATTTTGGAGCGGCAAAATTATTTCAATTAAATGGTAATTCCCATTTTTTAACTTTAATTTGATTGTGGTCTCGTACGATTATAACACTTTCGGCGTCAGTGGCTTACTATTACACTTACTTTTTATCGAGGTGTGAATTATTCTACGGTATAATCTTGCGAATGCCAAGTTGCAGACTATCTTTGCAAAATGTTTCAACTAGGCAAAACAATCGTATCTGAAGATATCCTGGAAAAGGATTTTGTATGCAACTTATCAGCTTGTAAGGGTGCTTGCTGCGTCGATGGCGATGCGGGTGCGCCTCTAAGCAAAGAAGAAACAGCCATACTTGAAGATATTTATCCCAAAGTGAAACCATTCCTGCGCAAAGAAGGCATTGCGGCAATAGAAGCTCAGGGTACGTGGACAACGGGAACAGACGGCGAACTCGAAACACCGCTTATCGACAATAAAGATTGTGCCTATGTCATTTTTGATGGCCGTACCGCTCTTTGTGGTATCGAGCAAGCCTACAATCAAGGTTTAATAACATGGAAAAAACCGGTATCCTGTCACCTTTACCCAATCCGTGTGAAGGACTTCTCGGAATTTGCAGCGGTAAATTATGACCGATGGGAAATTTGCGACGATGCTTGTTCGTTAGGTAAAGAACTCGAGGTTCCGGTATACAAATTTGTTAAAGAAGCGCTGATCAGAAAGTTTGGCGCCGATTGGTATATGGAACTTGAAAAAGTAGCAGCTGAATTAAAATCGAAGCCAGTCGCGCATCGGTAAAATCAAATAATGAAAGCATTGTGAATCCCTTTGTTTAAAGGGATTTTTCGTTTCGCTCATTTTGTAAAACATTGGATGTCATTGTTTTACGTTTGCAACTTTTATTGTTAAAATTTGTTGCGGTTGTTAAAAACTACGGCCGATTGTGAATAAGTTTGACTTTTTTAAACCGCTATTATTGCCAATCTTTGTAAGCACGACGATACTTAAATATTTGTTAAAATCCCATATAAAATTACTACCTACCATGTCAGCAATTGAACCGATTCTTCAAGAAAATAAAAACCGATTTGTGATTTTCCCAATCAAGCATCACGACATTTGGGAATGGTACAAAAAGATGGAAGCCAGTTTCTGGACGGCCGAAGAAATCGACTTGTCGCAGGATTTAAATGACTGGAACAACAAACTGAATAATGACGAACGATATTTTATAAAACACATTCTTGCATTTTTTGCTGCGTCAGACGGGATCGTCAATGAAAACCTGGCCGAAAACTTCGTCAATGAAGTGCAATATGCCGAAGCGAAATTTTTCTACGGTTTCCAGATCATGATGGAAAATATCCATAGCGAAACCTATTCACTGCTGATCGATACCTATGTTAAAGACGAGGTTGAAAAAGACCAGCTTTTCCGAGCGCTGGAGGTTTTTCCGGCTATTAAAAAGAAAGCCGACTGGGCACTTAAATGGATCGATTCCGATTCGTTCGCCGAAAGACTCATCGCGTTTGCGGCCGTTGAAGGTATATTCTTCTCTGGCGCATTTTGTTCGATTTATTGGCTGAAAAAACGCGGATTGATGCCGGGACTCACATTCTCCAACGAACTGATTTCGCGCGACGAAGGTGTTCACTGCGACTTTGCGGTGCATTTGCACAATAATCATCTTATAAATAAAGTTTCTAAAGAACGTATCCGTGAGATCATTGTTGATGCGTTAAATATTGAGCGCGAGTTCATTACCGAATCACTTCCTGTAAGCCTGATCGGTATGAACGCCGGATTGATGACGCAGTATCTCGAGTTCGTGACCGACAGGCTTCTTGTCGAATTGGGCTGCGCACGGGAATACAACACCGCGAATCCGTTTGACTTTATGGATATGATTTCCCTGCAGGGAAAAACCAATTTCTTTGAAAAGAAAGTAGCCGAATACCAAAAAGCGGGTGTGATGAACAGCGGAACCGCCAATGACGGTGAATCTCAAAAAATAAGCTTCGACGCCGATTTCTAGTTACAAGCCCTAGCCCCGATTGCAGCGATTATCCTTTTTATGCAATAAAAAGATAAAAGCGAAAAGCGGGATCAAGCTCCAAAAAAAAACAACAATAACAAGGATTGTTCCGATGCAGTCCCGATTCCATAACTCCTAATTTTAAAAGTATGTATGTAGTAAAAAGAGATGGCCACAAGGAGCCTGTGATGTTTGACAAGATTACCGATAGAATTAAAAAATTGTGCTACGGCCTGAATGATCTTGTCGATCCGGTAAAGGTTGCGATGCGCGTTATCGAAGGATTGTATGACGGAGTTACGACCTCGGAACTCGACAATCTTGCCGCCGAAACCGCCGCGTCGATGACAATCGCACACCCCGATTATGCCCAACTTGCGGCGCGAATCGCAATTTCAAACCTGCATAAAAATACCAAGAAATCTTTTTCCGAAACCATGTCGGATATGTTTCATTACATCAACCCGCGTACGAATCAGGAATCGCCACTTCTTTCAGAGGAAGTCTATGAAGTGATTAAAAACAACGCTGCGTTCTTAGACTCACACATCATTTATAACCGCGATTTCAATTACGATTACTTCGGATTTAAAACACTCGAACGCTCATACTTGCTGAAAATAAACGGCAAAATCGTCGAGCGTCCGCAACATATGTTGATGCGGGTTTCGGTTGGAATCCACCTCGACGATATGGACGCAGTGATGGAGACCTACGATTTAATGTCGAAGAAATTCTTCACGCACGCAACGCCTACGCTATTCAACGCCGGAACACCTAAACCACAAATGTCATCGTGTTTCCTTCTTGCAATGCAGGACGATTCGATCGACGGAATTTACGACACATTAAAACAAACGGCCAAAATCTCGCAATCGGCTGGCGGAATCGGTTTGTCTATTCACAACGTTCGCGCTACAGGTTCATACATCCGTGGCACCAACGGTACGTCAAACGGAATCGTGCCGATGCTGAAAGTATTCAATGATACGGCTCGTTACGTTGATCAGGGCGGCGGCAAGCGAAAAGGTAGCTTTGCGATCTACATCGAGACATGGCATGCCGATATTTTCGATTTCCTCGACCTGAAGAAAAACACCGGAAAAGAAGAAATGCGCGCCCGCGACTTGTTTTTCGCCATGTGGACATCCGATCTATTCATGAACCGCGTTCAGGAAGATTCGCACTGGACATTGATGTGCCCAAATGAGTGTCCGGGTCTGTATGAAGTGTACGGCGAAGAATTCGAGAAATTATATACATCATACGAAGCGGCAGGAAAAGGACGAAAAACCATCCGCGCACGCGAACTTTGGGAGAAAATCCTCGAGTCGCAAATCGAGACCGGAACGCCATACATGCTGTATAAAGATGCGGCCAACCGAAAATCGAACCAGAAGAACCTCGGAACGATCCGATCGTCGAACTTGTGCACCGAAATCATGGAATACACATCCAAAGATGAGATCGCAGTGTGTAACCTGGCGTCTATCTCACTTCCGATGTTTATTGAAGACGGCAAATTTGATCACGAACTTTTATATAGTGTTACTAAACGTGTAACAAGAAACCTGAACAAAGTCATCGACCGCAATTACTATCCGGTGCCGGAAGCCGAAAATTCGAACATGCGCCACCGTCCTGTTGGTTTGGGAGTTCAGGGACTTGCCGACGCGTTCATCATGCTGCGCCTGCCGTTTACAAGCGACGAAGCCAAGCAACTGAATCAGGAAATATTCGAAACGCTCTACTTTGCGGCCGTTACCGCGTCGATGGAAATGGCCAAAGAAGAAGGACCGTATTCGACTTTCACCGGTTCGCCAATTTCAAACGGCGAATTCCAGTACAATCTTTGGGGCTTAAAAGACGAAGATTTATCGGGTCGATGGGATTGGTCATCGCTTCGCAAAGAGGTTATGGAGCACGGCGTCCGCAACTCATTGTTGGTTGCGCCAATGCCAACCGCTTCCACTTCGCAAATTCTCGGCAACAACGAAGCATTCGAACCATACACGTCCAATATTTATACAAGAAGGGTTTTGTCGGGCGAATTTATTGTGGTAAACAAACATTTGTTGGAAGATCTTGTTTTGCGCGGTTTGTGGGACGAAAACCTGAAGCAGGAAATCATGCGCCACAACGGATCGGTGCAAAACATCGACCGCATCCCGCAGGATTTGAAAGAGCTCTACAAAACAGTCTGGGAAATGTCGATGAAAGACATTATCGATATGTCACGCCAGCGCGGATATTTCATCGATCAATCGCAGTCGCTAAACCTGTTCATGCAGGATGCGAATTATGCGAAACTTACCTCGATGCACTTTTACGCATGGCAAAGCGGCCTGAAAACGGGCATGTATTACCTCAGGACGAAGTCGGCTGTCGATGCGATCAAGTTTACGCTTAACAATGAGAAAAAAGCCGAGCCGGTGGCGATCGCGAAGGAAGCAATTCCGGTTGCTGTCGAAGTTGAAGCAATTGCCTCAGACGAATTCAGAGCGATGATCGAACGCGCCAAAGGTGCCGAGCCTGACGATTGTGAAATGTGCGGTTCTTAAGAATTTCAGATATTATTGGCAAACGAACAGCTGTCGTTACGGCGGCTGTTTTTTTAGGAGCTTTTTCCCGCTTTTGCCCATATCTTTGCTCTTTCCTGCTTCGCGGGCAGCGCAAAGGATATTTGGCGTAATCGGGGCTAGGCCCTTTCGATAACTAGTAAATATCACCTAGCCCTAAACCCTGAACCCTAACCCAAATGGCCAAAGAACAAAAAGGCGTCTACACCGGCGTTATCGAAAAAGACGAATACGGCAATTATTTCTGCGGGGATTACCTGCTTGATTTTAAATATACCGAAACCAACAAGTTTAAAGTGGGCGATATCATCAATATCAAAACCGTGATAGCCAATCCAAGTGATCAGAGCGCGGGATGGTATCCGCAGAAATCACGAAACTTTTTTCTCGCGAACGACAAAGAATAGGTTATGCGCGACAGTACTTTCAAGGTCACCGATGATTTACTAGCTTCTCAGAGCACGCGTCTTGCCAATTATATCCTTGATCTGATAGTACAGTACGCATTGATGTTCGGTTTGGTGATTGCCATTGCGTTCATATCGTCGCTTTTCGATTCGTATTGGTTTACCGACTGGATTGATTCCTGGACCGGCTTCGACGAATACCTGATCGGTATTGTGATGATACTTGTTTACTATTTTATTTGTGAAGCCTTGTTTGCGAGAACAGTCGCGAAGGTACTCACTAAGACCATCGTGGTTCGCTCAGACGGAACTCGCCCCGAAAGTATGGCGATCCTGAAGCGCACCTTCAGCCGATTGATTCCGTTTAACCACTTTTCATTTTTAGCCTCACCCTCACGCGGTTGGCACGATTCGCTTTCGAAAACTTATGTTGTCAGGAAAGCCGAGCTGGATCAACGTATGGAACTGCATTACGCAATGGAGGAAATCGGCCAATCAACAACATAAAACATGATGCACTGGGAACAGCTTCTGTCGCTGCGGCGACAAGGCGATAAAGGAAAGCGTTTGCGAAAGGAACAGGACGATACCCGACTGGGCTTTGAGGTCGATTACGACAGAATCATCTTCTCGTCGGCTTTCAGGAGCTTGCAGGATAAAACGCAGGTGATTCCGCTTTCTAAAACCGATTTCGTTAATACGCGGTTGACGCACAGTCTTGAGGTGTCGGTCGTCGGACGCTCGATCGGCCGGTTGGTAGGAAAAAAAATCATTGAAAAATATCCGCATTTAAAAGAGATCCACGGGTTTCACATGAATGATTTCGGGGCGATCGTAGCCGCGGCTTCTTTGGCGCACGATATCGGAAACCCGCCGTTTGGCCATTCGGGCGAAAAAGCTATCGGTGAATATTTCAAAATCGGTAAAGGTCAGCAATATAAAGATCGACTTTCGGCTAAAGAATGGCAGGATCTGAC
>JADMKR010000252.1:8024-10029 GCA_015478765.1 Flavobacterium sp. | reverse complement strand
GTGACCCAAAAGCAGAAGTTTCCCAGCTATCCAAAATCGAGGATGGAACTCCCGGTTCGCTGACGTTTCTGTCGAATCCAAAATATTCCAATTATATATATACCACACAGGCATCGGTAACAATTGTCAACCATAGCTTTGTTCCCGAAGGTAAAATCACCTGTACACTTATCAAAGTAGACGATGCTTATCTTGCATTCTCCCGTTTGCTTGACTACTATAATCAGGTGAAACTGAACAAGAGTGGCATCGAACAACCATCAGTAATATCGGATAACGTCACATATGGCGAGAATCTATATCTTGGAAGTTTCAGTTATATTGGTGCGAATGTCATTTTAGGCGATAATGTGCGGATATATCCCAATTGTTTTATCGGTGACAATGCAAAAATAGGCGATAATGTAACTTTGTTTGCGGGCGCCAAGATTTACTCAGACTGCGTTGTCGGTAATAATTGTACTTTTCATTCGGGGTCGATTATTGGTTCCGATGGTTTTGGTTTTGCTCCAAATCCCGATCGTACTTTTAGTAAAATTCCCCAAATTGGGAATGTGATCATCGAAGATAATGTCGATATTGGTTCGTGTACCACCATCGACCGGGCGACCATGGGTTCGACCATTATCCGCAAAGGCGTTAAACTCGACAATCAGATTCAGATTGCTCATAACGTAGAGATTGGAGAGAACACTGTGATCGCGGCGCAAACAGGCGTTGCGGGATCTACCAAAATAGGAAAGAATTGCATGATAGGCGGCCAGGTTGGGATTGCCGGCCATCTCGTTATTGGAAATAATGTGCGGATACAGGCGCAGTCCGGTGTCGGTAAAAATATTAAAGATGCTGAAATCGTTCAGGGAAGCCCTTCGTTCGGTTTCAATGATTTCAGCAAATCCTATGTTCATTTTAAAAATCTGCCTAAACTGGCACATGAAATAGACGACCTAAAAAAAACCTTAAACAAACCGAATTATAATGGTTAAACAAACGACCATAAAAGAAGAAGTATCTTTAGTGGGTGTGGGACTCCACACGGGAAAAGAAGTAAAAATGACTTTCAAGCCTGCTCCGGTGAACAGCGGATATTCCTTTGTTCGCGTCGATCTGGAAGGAAGCCCGATCATCGAGGCCGATGCCAACTATGTAGTGAATACCCAGCGTGGAACCAACCTCGAGAAAAGAGGCGTTAAAATACAGACATCAGAACATGTACTTGCGGCTTTCGTAGGCTGCGATGTCGATAATGTTATCATCGAATTGGATAATTCGGAGCCACCAATAATGGACGGATCATCGAAATATTTTGTTGAGGCTATTGAGAAAGCCGGTGTTGTCGAACAGGAAGCAGAGCGAAAAGTGTACGTGGTCAAGGAAGTGATTTCTTTTACCGATGAGGCCACGGGCAGCGAAATTCTGATCATGCCAGCCGATGATTACCAAGTCACCGCTATGGTCGATTTCGGCACAAAAGTCTTAGGTACGCAGAATGCTACCATGAAACATATATCCGAATTCAAATCGGAAATCGCCAATGCGCGTACTTTCAGTTTTCTCCACGAACTGGAAACTCTGCTGGAAAACGGACTGATTAAAGGTGGCGATCTCAACAATGCGATTGTGTATGTAGATAAGGAGATCTCGGCCAAGACAATGGATAATCTCAAACTTGCTTTCGGCAAGGACAAGATTTCAGTAAAACCCAACGGCATTCTGGACAATCTCACGCTGCACTATCCAAATGAGGCGGCGCGGCATAAATTATTGGATGTAATTGGTGACCTGGCGCTTATCGGCACCAGAATTCAGGGAAAGGTGATTGCCAATAAGCCGGGACATTTCGTCAATACGCAGTTTGCCAAGAAAATGGCCAAGCTGATCAAAATCGAACAGCGCAATCAGGTTCCGGTTTACGATCTCAATCAGGAGCCGCTGATGGACATCCATAAGATTATGAGTATTTTACCGCATCGGCCGCCGTTTTTACTGATAGACCGGATCATTG
>JADMKR010000252.1:0-8014 GCA_015478765.1 Flavobacterium sp. | reverse complement strand
GGTGGGTATGAAGAATGTGACCATGAACGAAAGTTTTTTCATAGGTCATTTTCCCGGAGCACCTGTCATGCCGGGCGTCCTTATTGTCGAGGCTATGGCACAATCGGGCGGAATCCTTATTTTGAGTTCGGTTCCCGATCCTGAGAATTACCTGACGTATTTCATGAAAATCGACAATGTTAAGTTCAAACAAAAGGTACTTCCGGGCGACACTTTAATTTTTAAATGCGATCTTATATCGCCAATACGACGCGGTATTTGTCATATGCAGGCCAATGCATTTGCCAATGGAAAGTTGGTTGCCGAAGCCGAACTCATGGCGCAAATTGCCCGCGTAAACTAATAAACACTTTATGAATCAACCCTTAGCATATGTACATCCGGGCGCGAAAATAGCCAAAAATGTCGTAATCGAACCGTTTACCACAATCCATAACAACGTAGTCATCGGCGACGGAACATGGATAGGGTCAAACGTAACAATTATGGAAGGTGCGCGGATCGGAAAGAACTGCAATATTTTTCCCGGCGCCGTAATTTCGGCCGTGCCACAGGATCTGAAGTTTGGTGGTGAGGATTCACTGGCGATCATCGGCGACAACTGCACCATCCGCGAATGCGTAACCATCAACCGGGGAACCATTGCATCGGGACAAACGACTCTAGGTAATAATTGCTTGGTGATGGCCACAGCCCACATCGCGCACGATTGCCATATTGGCGACAATGCGATCATTGTTAACGGTGTTGCGCTGGCCGGACACGTTACCGTGGGTAATTATGCCATTATTGGCGGATTGGCAGCTATCCACCAATTTATCAATATCGGCGACCACGCCATGATTTCCGGAGGCTCATTGGTCAGAAAAGATGTACCGCCTTATACGAAGGCAGCCAAAGAACCTTTATCGTATGTCGGAATCAACTCGGTCGGATTGAGGAGACGAGGTTTTACAACCGAGAAAATACGCGAAATTCAGGAAATTTACAGGATATTATATCAGAAGAATTACAATACAACCCAGGCTGTGGGCATCATCGAAGCTGAAATGGAAGCAACTCCCGAACGCGATGAGATTATTTTGTTTATCAGAAATTCATCACGCGGGGTTATGAAAGGCTACACCGGGAATTATTAATAAATTACTATAACAACAATTATAATGGCAAGTACATCAGATATCAGAAACGGATTGTGCATTAAATACAACCACGATATTTACAAGATTATCGAATTTCTTCATGTGAAACCTGGCAAAGGCCCGGCTTTCGTTCGTACAAAACTTAAAAGTTTAACCAACGGTAAAGTATTGGACAATACGTTTTCAGCGGGTCATAAAATTGACGAGGTTCGTGTGGAAACCCACGAGTACCAGTTTCTATATGCCGAAGGTGACAACTATAATTTCATGCACACCGAGACCTATGAGCAAATAACGCTGGAGAAGGCCATCCTGGACGCGCCCGATTTTCTGAAAGAAGGCGACACCGTCAAGGTAATCATCAATGCGGAGACTGAAGCGCCGTTGTCAGTAGATATGCCGGCATCTGTTGTGCTTGAAGTAACTTATTCTGAACCGGGCGTAAAAGGTAATACATCGACCAATGCCACGAAACCCGCGACGGTTGAGACCGGCGCGACAGTCAATGTACCGCTTTTCATCAATGAAGGCGACAAAATTAAAATAGATACGGCCACCGGTTCTTATATGGAGCGCGTAAAATAAAATATTTCCGTAGAAACGGTATCCAATATGAAGTTTCCGAAAGTACAATCATTGTCAGAAATCGCCAAATTCTTAAATTGCCAATTTGTTGGCGACAAGAATTTCTCGGTGTATGGCATCAATGAAATACATGTAGTTGAACACGGCGATATCGTTTTTGTAGACCATCCGAAATATTATGACAAAGCGCTGCAGTCGGCCGCCTCTGTGGTTTTAATAAATAAAGAGGTACCGTGTCCGCCAGGAAAAGGATTACTGGTTTCTGATGATCCGTTTCGGGATTTCAACAGGCTAACGAACCATTATAGACCATTTCAACCAGCAACGGCAGCAGTCGCCGAATCGGCTAAGATTGGTGAAGCCACGGTTATCCAGCCGAATGTTTTTATTGGCAACAACGTCACAATCGGGAAAAATTGCGTGATCCATGCTAATGTCGTGATTTACGACAATACGATTATTGGTGACAATGTTATCATTCATGCGGGTACCATTTTGGGTGCTGACGCATTTTATTATAAAAAACGCGATTCGGGGTTTGACCAATTATTATCGGGTGGCCGTGTAATTATTGCCGATAATGTGGGCATTGGTGCTTTATGTACTATCGACAAAGGTGTGAGCGGTGATACCACAATAGGGGAAGGGACGAAAATCGACAATCAGGTGCATGTGGGCCACGATTCCGTAATTGGAAAAAAATGCCTGATCGCATCGCAAACCGGCATTGCCGGCTGCGTAGTTATCGAAGATGAAGTCACTATCTGGGGTCAGGTGGGTACAACCAGCGGAATTACAATAGGTGCCAAAGCAGTGATTTTGGGACAAACCGGGGTTACCAAATCGGTGGTTGGTGGAAAAACATATTTTGGGACGCCTATTGAAGAATCGCGGGAAAAACTAAAGCAAATGGCCAATGTGAAGCGAATCCCTGAGATATTGGAAAAATTGAAATAATATGTCAAAGAAATTTATACAGGAGTTTTATAAATCAGATGCGCTAATTGACCGGGAGACCCTTGCGGCCTATCTGCATGATGAGTTCCGGCTGGATTGGCACAGCAGCAAAGGATTTTTACAATTGCGACGTGATGAAATGCTGGATATCGCGTACGAGCTTAGCCGGGCATATGAATCGTCGCGGGTGAAAATCAGCCATATTGTAAACGATGGCTCACTCGTATCGCTTCGATATTCACACCATGTCAGGACATTCGAAAATCCGCGTGAGGAGATGCTATTGGCGCATTTCATGGTGATATGGGAAATTAAAGACGGGAAATTATATCGCGGCTATCAGATGAGCCAATTGTCGTAATCCAGTAAAGTTGTAATCAGACAGCAATAAAACCCTAATCTTATTTCGGTTTTCAGTAGAAGAATTGTAGTTAAAGCGTTATTTTTGCGTTGCAAATCAAATAATATAAAAAATATATCATGAGTGTTTTAGTAAATAAAGATTCTAAAATTATCGTACAAGGTTTTACGGGCAGTGAAGGTACTTTTCACGCTTCGCAAATGATCGAATACGGAACCAACATTGTTGGCGGAGTGACTCCGGGTAAAGGAGGAAGCGAGCATTTAAACCGACCTGTATTCAACACTGTTAAAGATGCAGTAGAGAAGGCAGGCGCCGATACTTCGATAATTTTTGTACCACCGGCATTCGCAGCGGATGCAATCATGGAAGCAGCCGACGCGGGAATAAAAGTGATCATTACAATCACCGAAGGAATCCCTGTTGCCGACATGATTAAAGCTTATGAATATCTGAAAAATAAAGACTGCCGACTTATTGGTCCTAACTGTCCGGGTGTAATAACTCCGGGAGAAGCTAAAGTGGGTATCATGCCTGGATTCGTGTTCAAGAAAGGAACTGTGGGTATTGTTTCAAAATCGGGTACATTGACGTATGAAGCAGCCGATCAAGTGGTGAAGCAAGGTTTAGGCATCACAACTGCAATTGGGATTGGTGGCGATCCAATCATTGGAACGACAACTAAAGAAGCAGTTGAACTTTTGATGAATGATCCGGAAACAAAATGTATCGTGATGATTGGTGAGATTGGCGGCCAACTGGAAGCCGATGCCGCACAATGGATCAAGAGTGATGGCAACAGAAAACCTGTGATTGGTTTTATTGCCGGTGAAACTGCACCAAAAGGAAGAACCATGGGCCATGCCGGAGCAATCGTTGGCGGCGCCGATGATACTGCCGAAGCTAAAAAACGCATCATGCGCGAATGCGGAATCCACGTAGTTGATTCGCCTGCAGAAATTGGAAAGAAAGTCAAAGAAGTGTTAGGGTAATAGCTGCATCATTGATATAATAAAAAGCCACTTTCAAAGTGGCTTTTTTTATTTCATTAGATTTACTACTTTTCCGAAAAAATATTAATGGGAAAACTTTATACTTTCATTTTACTGGGATGCTTTTTTAAGATTACGGCTCAAAATGTAGCTATACCCGACCCAACTTTTAAGGATTTTTTGGTTAACATAACTGCTGAAGATTCCGTAGCATTTGACGCCAATGATTTACCTATCTCTGTGGATAGTAATGGCGACGGCGAGATCCAGTTCAGCGAGGCCCAAAATGTTAAAATGCTTATTATTCAAAACGTCGACGCAAGTTCGGTTGTAGGAATTGAAGCATTTACTAATTTAGTGGATCTTGTCATTAATTATGTTCCGATTTCCTCAATCAATTTAAGCGGACTGTCAAATTTGTCTAGTTTAGATCTTATTGAAAATAATCTTACTTCCCTTGATTTGGCGGAATTGACAAACCTGATAGCGTTGTACGTCGATCATAATAACCTAACGCATTTGGATGTTAGTATGCTGACAAATCTTACAGACCTTCATTGTAATTCAAATGATCAGTTGGGAACAATAAATTTAGGTACCGTGCCCCTGGAGATTCTTCATCTGACTTTTAACGATTTTGATGCATTGCCTACTGGGAACTTTGCCAATGTAAGACAATTCTATATACGCAACAACAACCTGACATCAATTGATTTTACAGGATTTCACAGCTTAGAGTGGGTGTGGATTGAAAACAATAATATATCTTCGGTAGACTTCACTCCGGTTAGTAATACATTAAGGTCAATACGTTGCGGTGGTAATCCGCTGACAACGATTGATGTCACCATGTTACCGCTCCTCTGGGGGCTGGATTGTCGGGAAAGTCCGGAATTAACAACGATTTTCGCAAAGAACGGCAGTACAGAAATTCTACCAATCATAGATTTACCCAATCTCGAATATATTTGTGCAGACGAAGCCGACATTGATGCAATTCAACAAGCTTTATTAGCGGCTAATATGACCGAAGTCGCACTCAATTCTTATTGTTCGTTTGTGCCTGGAGGCGAGTTTTCTACCGTACAGGGAAATGTAAATTTGGCGAGCAACGATGGTTCCTGTAATGCCCTCACCAATGAAGTCCCAAATTTTTCATTAGCGATTTCAGATGGGTTAAATACGGGGATCGCAATCACTAACCACAGCTCCGGAAGCTATACAATTTATGCCGCGGAAGGAACCCACACCATAACACCAGTGATGCAGAGTCCATATTTTACAGTTTCCCCAGCTTCGGCTTCGGTAACATTTCCAGGATCAGTTTCGGAGTTTACCCAAAATTTCTGTATTTCCCCCTCGGGCGTACATTCAGATGTGGAAATCAGCATACTGCCGTTGGAAGTTGCACGGCCGGGATTTGATTGCTCCTACAAAATAATCATTCGAAATATCGGCACCGAGATCGAAAATGGTATCATCCAGTTTGAATACAATGACAATCTCGTGGATTTTGTATCAGCGACACCTTTAGCCACGGGTGATTCTGGATCATTGAACTGGACGTATGAAAATCTGCTACCGTTTCAGACGCGCGATTTTACCATTATTGTAAATGCAAACTCGCCTATTGACATCCCATCTTTAAATTCGGGCGATGTTTTGGCATTTTCGGCATCGATAGTAGCAGGTGCGGATGAAACTCCTAACAATAATGTTTTTATCCTGGAACAGGAAGTTGTTAACTCGTTTGACCCGAACGATAAAACCTGTCTCGAGGGGTCAATTGTCGGCAGTGAAATGATAGGTGAATATGTCCATTACCTGATTCGTTTTGAGAACACAGGAACATTTTTTGCCGAAAACATTGTCGTTAAAGATATGATTGACCTTTCAAAGTTCGAAATTTCAACATTAGTTACATTAAGTGCGAGCCATCCTTTTACAACACGGATATACGGTAATAAAGTTGAATTCATTTTTGAAGGTATAATGCTTCCTTTTGACGATGCGTCAAACGATGGTTATGTTGCATTTAAAATCAAAACGCTTCCTACACTTGCAGTGGGTGATACTTTTTCAAATTCAGCGTCGATCTTTTTCGATTATAATTTCCAGATCATTACCAATGAAGCGATTACCGCGATTCAAATGTTGGGAAGTTCTGATTTTTCATTTAGCGATTATTTTACGATTTATCCAAATCCTGCGGCGGGTATCGTGAATTTCAAAATGAAGCAGCCTGCAAAGGTAAATTCAATCAGCGTCTACAATATGTTGGGTCAGATCGTCCTGGCTATTCCTAATGCTCGAACGATTTCATCGATTGATGTTTCGCAATTGAAAACCGGCAGCTATTTTCTAAAAATAAATTCGGATAGAGGAATAACAATTGGTAAATTTGTCAAGAATTAACAAATGCATAAGCTTCTTAAAGCCCCGCAATTCGTGGGGCTTTTTTTTAGCATGCAGTTTTAGATTAAGATCCAATTTAAAATTAATACATGTACAAAGAATTAAAAAAATTCAAGATTACCGGAAGTTTCACCGTTACCCCGGATGAGAGCCTTGAAGAAAAATGCAACGCGCCCGAAAACGGAAGCGGGATATTCATGGTTTACAATGACACTGGTGAAGACAAAGATCTGATCATGGTGGGATCAACCGGAACCGTACAAAATGACGGGACTTTGAAAAGCAAGAATGGCGGATTGTTCGACAAAATCGTCAATGGACACCAATTTGCCAAGACCGGAAGAAAATATTCATGGCCAGCGCAAATGAAAACCGAAGGAATCGAATTGCTGGAAGTACATTGGTTTGACACCTTTAACACAAAGCATAAGGTCATTCCGACATTCATTGAAGGGCAGGTTTTGCAGAATTTCCTGACAGAAAACGGCCGGCTTCCAAAGTGGAACGTAGCCTTTTAATCGGTCGGAAATATTCTTATATTTGGCAGGCCCTAGCCCTGATGGACGCGAAAATCCTTGCGAGCGATTCTTAAAGCGCGCAAGATTGTAGCAAACAGCAGGACTAGCTTCAGATAAAAAACTAACTATTACTTTATGAAATTACTCGAAGGGAAAACCGCAATCATCACAGGCGCAAGCCGCGGAATAGGCAAGGGGATTGCCGAAGTTTTTGCAAAACACGGTGCCAATGTCGCGTTTACATACAGTTCGTCGGTTGAATCGGCTATGGCCTTGGAAAACGAACTGACCGCACTGGGAACCAAAGCAAAAGGTTACCAGTCGAATGCAGCCAATTTTGACGAAGCGCACACACTTGTTGAAGATGTTCTCAAGGAATTTGGAACAATCGATATTCTGATAAACAACGCCGGAATTACCAAGGATAACTTGCTAATGCGGATGTCGGAAGAGGATTTCGATAAAGTGATCGATGTGAACCTGAAATCGGTTTTCAATATGACCAAAGCAGTTCAAAAGACGATGCTTAAAAACCGCGCCGGATCGATAATCAATATGAGTTCGGTGGTAGGAGTGAAGGGCAATGCGGGCCAGACAAATTACGCGGCATCAAAAGCGGGCGTAATCGGGTTCACCAAATCGGTTGCACTTGAATTGGGTTCGCGTAATATTCGCTGTAATGCGATCGCACCCGGATTTATCGAAACCGAGATGACTGCCAAATTGAATGAAGACGTTGTTCAGGGATGGCGTGATTCAATTCCGTTGAAACGCGGCGGATCTACCGAGGACGTTGCCAATGCTTGCTTATTCTTTGCATCTGATTTAAGTGCGTACGTATCAGGTCAGGTGCTGAACGTAGATGGCGGAATGCTGACATAAATCGTTCTAATTTGTACATCTAATTTAACTAATGACGACATCCACCATATTGCTCATACTTCTATCAATAGTTGTTGCTGCGGGCCTGTCGTACTTTCAATATTACTATAAAACGGTCGCCAGCTCGAAAGTTAATCTTTGGCTGGCGATTCTTCGTTTTGC
>JADMKR010000251.1 GCA_015478765.1 Flavobacterium sp. | reverse complement strand
GCTTTTTCTCCTACCTGATCTTTACCGATATACGCCAAACAAATCCGATGGAACTGATAGAATCACCCCGAACCGGTCGCAGGTTGCCGGATACGCTTTCGCTTGAAGATATCGACCGGCTTATAAATGCAATTGACCTCGCCAAGCCCGAAGGTGAGCGCAACCGGGCTATACTTGAAACGCTGTACGGGTGTGGGTTGCGCGTGACAGAACTGACTGAGTTGAAGATCTCCGATCTGTTTTTCGAGGAAGGTTTCCTTAAAATTACCGGTAAAGGGAATAAGCAGCGTTTTGTGCCTATTGGCTCACAAACCCAGAAATACATCGATTTTTACCGCAATTCGATACGCAGGCACGGGCCGGTGCAAAAAGGGTTTGAAGATACATTGTTTCTCAACCGGCGTGGCAAACAATTGACGCGTGCCATGATTTTTACTATCATCCGACAGCTTGCATCTAAAATCAATCTCAACAAAACAATCGGACCCCATACTTTCCGACATTCGTTTGCTACGCATTTATTGCAGAATGGAGCCGATCTCCGTTCGATTCAGTTAATGCTTGGCCACGAATCGATTACGACTACCGAGATATATGTTCATCTCGACCGATCCCACTTATTCCAGACAATTAGCGCATTTCATCCGAGAAAGTAGTTATTTAATCGATATTTTTATTTAGATTTACAGCTATTTTAGAACGGCCCTCACTTTAAGCGATTTAAATACCACAAAATAATGAAGCTTTCCGAGTATCCTGATGTTGTTTCATTATACGACAAGAACAACCTGTATAAAAAACTCCTGTTTCATATTCCCGATTTTGTTTTTCACCTGAAAATTTCGCCGCACAACGATTACCATTTTCCTTTCATAAGTAAATCTGCATTTTCTCACTTTGGCCTTTCCATGGATGAAATTCAGTACGATGCGGTCCAGGTTTTATTGGATAAAATAGAACCATCGGATAGTGAAGAGTTTTTTAAATCAGTCGAAGAATGCCGTCTAAACCATCAGCCGTGGCACCACGAGTTCCGTGTAAATATTCCCCAAGGTCAGCGATGGATGCGCGGAATTGCTACGGTAGAGCCCGGAGAGGATGGGCTGGTGAATTTTTACGGGCGTGTGGCCGATATTACTGAGGACAGGAATCGGGACGAAGCGCGCAAATTATCGGAACAGCGGTATCAGTTTGCCCTGGATGCATCCACCAAAGGTGTTTGGGATTTGAATATGGTAACCAATGAGGTGTTCTATTCGTCTCAGTCGATGAAAATGTTGCAATTTGGCGATTCCGACATCATCGACTCCCACGATATATGGGACGACCGCATTCATCCCGACGATAAGGCTGCCTATTTGGAGCAAATGCAAAAGCACCTGCGCAACGAAACACCGTATTACCAGAACGAAAAGCGTATGATGGCCATGGACGGGAGCTACAAGTGGATACTGAGTCGCGGCAAAGTAATTGAAAGACTTCCCGATGGAACGCCGCTACGGCTCGTTGGTACGCATACCGACATAACCGGCCAAAAAGAGCACGAACAACAACTAAGGAAGACGCTCGAAATTATCAGTGAGCAGAACAGTCGATTGCTAAATTTCGCACACATCGTATCTCACAACTTACGATCACATTCGGGTAATCTTAGTTCGTTGCTTCAGATTCTAGAAATCGAAGAGGAAAATCTGAACGGCAGTGATACTTTTGGTCATCTTAAATCAACATCGGACGCCCTGGATGATACCATCGAACACCTGAAGGAACTGATGAACATTCAAACCGACCTTGTTCATAAAAGCGAGAATCTAAACCTGCATCACTATTTGTCAAAAGTCCTGGTAATACTTCACGAGGATATTTGCAGTCACCGGGTTACGATTGACAATCAGATTCCCGCTAACGCTGCGGTTGCTTTCAACGCTGCGTATCTGGAGAGTATTCTCTTGAATTTCACTACAAACGCCATAAAATATTCAAGCCCTGAGCGCGCGCCTGTGATTACCTATACATTTTATAAAGGTAAGTCGGGTCAGGTTCTGGAGATTCGCGATAACGGCCTGGGTATTAATTTGGAGAAGTATGGATCCCGGTTATTTGGGATGTATAAAACCTTTCATAAACACCCGGCTGCCCGCGGCATTGGCTTATTTATCACAAAAAATCAAATCGAAGCGATGGGCGGTTCAATCGACATAGAGAGCGAAGAGGGTAAAGGAACGGTTTTCAAAATATATTTTAATGATGAAGTTTAATAACGTATATGTAATTGATGACGATAAAATATTTCACTTTATCGTTCAGAAATTGTTCAATAGGAATCAAATTGAGGTGGAATTGTCTTTTTTCCAGAACGGACACGAAGCGATCGAAGATATCAAGGAAAAGCTTGACTGCGACGATCCGCTGCCCGATCTGATTCTTTTGGACATCAACATGCCTATTTTGGATGGCTGGCAATTTTTGGAAGAGTATCAGCAGCTAAAGGAAAAATTTGAATCGGAACCCGAAATTTATCTTATCAGCTCGTCCGATAATATCCTCGACACCGCAAAAGCCAAAGAATTTGACGATGTAATCAAAAAATATTTGCTGAAGCCCATTCGCCGGGCCGATATCGAAGCCATCTTTACAAACTAGAAAAGCCTCCGAATAGGAGGCTTTTGCTTTGATATATTAATGTGACTTATTTAGCGATGTTGACTGCGCGTGTTTCGCGGATGACGGTCACCTTAACCTGGCCCGGATAGGTCATCTCAGTCTGGATTTTCTGCGAAATCTCAAACGATAGTGTAGCCGCATTATCGTCGGTTACTTTTTCACTTTCGACAATTACCCTCAGTTCACGTCCGGCCTGAATTGCGTAGGCATTTTTAACACCGTGAAACGCAAAAGCGATTTCCTCCAAGTCTTTTAGTCGCTGGATATACGAGTCCAAAACCTGACGGCGCGCTCCCGGCCTTGCACCAGATATAGCATCGCACACCTGAACAATCGGAGACAACAGCGACTTCATTTCGATTTCGTCGTGGTGTGCACCAATCGCATTGCAAACTTCTTCTTTCTCGCCATATTTTTCGGCCCATTGCATTCCCAGCAATGCGTGCGGCAAGTCACTTTCGGCATCCGGAACCTTACCGATATCATGTAGTAGTCCGGCGCGTTTGGCCAGTTTTACATTTAATCCGAGTTCGGCTGCCATGATTCCGCATAATTTAGAAACTTCGCGGGAGTGCTGTAGCAGGTTCTGCCCGTAAGACGAACGATATTTCATTCGGCCTACCACTTTGATAAGTTCGGGGTGCAAACCATGGATTCCGAGATCGATCACTGTCCGTTTACCTACATCGGCAATTTCATCATCGATTTGCTTGGCGGTTTTGGCGACAACTTCTTCAATACGTGCCGGGTGAATACGGCCGTCGGTCACCAGTTTATGTAGTGCAAGGCGCGCAATTTCCCGACGTACCGGGTCGAAGCACGACAGGATAATTGCTTCCGGCGTGTCATCGACAATTATTTCTACTCCGGTTGCGGCTTCAAGCGCACGGATATTTCGGCCTTCGCGGCCAATGATACGGCCTTTCACATCATCCGATTCGATATTGAACACCGAAACGCAATTTTCGACTGCTTCTTCGGTACCAACACGTTGGATTGTGTTGATGATAATTTTCTTCGCTTCCTGCTGTGCTGTAAGCTTGGCTTCTTCTATAGTATCCTGAATCTGCGCCATGGCCTTGGTTTTGGCTTCGGCTTTCAGGCCTTCAATAAGCTGATTACGGGCGTCTTCAGCCGACAATCCTGAAATGACTTCGAGTTGATTCAGCTGGCTTTTGTGCATTTTTTCGACCTCTTGCTGTTTTCTGTCCAGAAGATCGATTTTACTGGTATAATCCAGTGTTTTAGCCTCGTACTCGTCGTTTATTTTCTTGGCTTTGGCAAGTTCGCCTGAAACCTGTGACTCTTTATCCCGAATGCGCTTCTCGGTTTCTGCTATTTTTTTGTCACGTGAAAGTATAACCTGTTCATGTTCTGCTTTTAATTCGAGGAATTTTTCCTTGGCTTGCAGGATTTTATCCTTTTTGATATTCTCGGCCTCGACATTTGCTTCCTTTAATATCGACGAAGCTTCTTTTTTAGCGTTTCTTATTAGGTTGGAGACATTGCTCTTCTCCATGAATTTTGCTATCGCAAATCCGGCGGCTACGCCTACGATTGCAGCAATGATTATTAGTAAAGTACTATCCATGTTTGTTAAAGTTTAGGTATAAAAAAAGCCTACATTAATTGCTTGAATAAACTCGTAAAGACAAGTTTTGAGCTAACTCACTGTTCAAGGATCCGCGACAAATGGCGGCGTGCTTTAGTAGTGATGATTCGCTCATTTTAAAATGTTAGTGTTGAGTTTACCAAATGTGAACTAATGTAGGCAGTATCTTAGTTATGTAAAAGAACGTTTTTTAATTTGACCGTAGAAAGTCACTTTTCTTCCGGTTCGAGATATGTAAGCAATAAATCGTTGATCTTGTTTAACCGATCGATGGTTTCTGTTCCGTCAATGCTGTTGTCAATTTGCTTTTGCTCCAATTGCGAAGCAAACTGTAAGGCGCACATGGCAAGCACATCTTGTTTATCGCGAACCGCATAATTTTCTTCAAACTGCTTCATCATCGCATCGATTTTCTTCGAGGCGCTGCGCAGGCCTTCTTCCTGAGACATATTTACCGTTAATGGGTAAACTCTGTCTGCGATCGATAGTTTGATTTTTAGTTTGTCATCCATTTTAGTCAGCCAATTGTGCTATGCAATAGTCGATTTCACGGATTAACGAATTTATCTTTAGCTTGGTTTCTCGTTTATTATCTTCACTGCCGAGTAATGAACTGGCGATTTTGAGTGTTTCGTACTGCGACTGCAGTGTCTCAATCTCATTCGTTTGATCTCTTATGACCCTCGCAGAATCATCCAATTGCATTTGAAGGGAAGTCGATTTTTTTTCCAGATGATCTATCCGGGAAAAAAGCTTTTCGATCCTGCCTTCCAGCGTATCAATGATGGCCGCGATTTCACTCATGTCAGACCCTATTCATTACTTAATCTGACAAAGTTAGTATTCCTATTGAATTACAACAATTATTTTACTGAAAATTTATAGAAGTTCCTAATTCTTTCCGATAATATTTTGTTGTTTAGTATGTTATAGGAGTAATATTATATATAGTTTATAAGCGCGACATTTTTTATATTAGCAACTATATTCGCCATCAACTTATTCCTATGAAAACCCTATTGTCTCTCTTTCTGTTCGTCATTACATTCACAGCAACATTTGCCCAAAACAATTATCCAAAAGACTATTTCCGTTCCCCGATGGACATTCCGTTGCAACTGTCGGGGAATTTCGGTGAACTGCGCACCAATCACTTTCACGCCGGACTTGATTTTCGAACTCAGCAAAAGGAAGGCTTGAACATTTATGCCGCTGCCGAAGGCTATGTTTCCCGAATTAAAATCTCGACATATGGCTACGGTAAAGCCATATACATAACCCATCCCAATGGGTTTACAACGCTGTACGGTCATTTGCAAAAAGGATCGCCGCGGCTCGAGAAATTCATCAAAGAACAACAATATAAAGAAAAAGCTTACGAGATCGAAGTGTTTTTAAAGCCCGATGAGCTGGTTGTGAAAAAAGGCGAACTTATCGCATTTTCGGGAAATACAGGAGGTTCGCAAGGTCCGCATCTTCACTTTGAAGTTCGCGATTCGAAGTCGGAGAAAGCAATTAATCCCATTCATTTCTACAGTGACATCCTTCACGATCGAAAGCGTCCCGCGGTTGTCAACGTGGTTGCCTATCCGTTAAACGACAGTGCCGTTGTAAACCGATCTAAAAACCCTGTTTTACTGGACTTAAAGACATTATCGGATGGTAGTTATGTCGCCGAACGCGTATTGGCGAACGGCCCAATCGGATTCGGAGTAAATACTTATGATTCCGACAATAGCTCATCGTTCAAAAATGGTACTTATAAGGTGGAGGCATTTTCGAACGGCTCACTTAGCTTTGGATACACATTTGACACATTTGCATTCGACGAATCACGCTATCTGAACGCTCTGATGGATTATTCGCGATACAAACGCACCCGTCAGAAAGTACAAAAACTGTTTATGAAACAGCCCTATCCGCTGAGTATCATTCGCACCAATGACAAAAACGGTATTGTGGATGTATCTCCCAACCTGACACAAAATTATCGAATCGAACTGACTGATTTCAGCAACAACCGAAGTACAATCACCATTCCGGTCGAATATTCACCGCTTCCGGCCACCGATGAATCGGACATTAAGATTACACCTTTCTATTTAACTGCCTCCAAAGACCATAATTTTGAAAAGGATAATTTTTCAGTGTTTATCCCGGCGAACACATTTTATGAGGACTTCCATCTTCAGTTTGACGTAAAAGATAATGTACTGACATTGCACAACGATTCGACACCGGCGCACACCAACGTTACTATTTCTGTGGTAGACACAACGCTTACTGAAGAGCAGCGCGAAAAATCGTTCATCGCATCGGTGAATGGGAAGCGGCTGGGCTACAACAGTACTAAAAGGAAAGGGAACACCTTCACAACCTACACCAAAAATCTAGGCGACTTCACCATTGCCCAAGATACCATTGCACCAAAGATTTCCATATCAAAATCAATCGAAGGAAAGTGGATCACGTCCCAAAAGTCACTTGATTTTACGATTTCCGATAATTTGTCAGGCCTTAAAGAGTACAATGGATACCTGAATGGCGAATGGGTGCTGTTTGAATACGAACATAAGCTGCGCCGAATATCGTATGATTTTGACGATGATAAGACCGTAGATGGTCGGAATGAGCTAAAAATCGTGGTTTCAGATAATGTGGGAAATTCTGCTATCTTTGAAACTCATTTTTTTCGCAGTAAAAAATAATTAATCCGATTCATTTGAAAACCAAACATCTTCTTGCGGCGCTGCTTTTTATAGCTGTCAGCATCACTTCTTGGGCACAAACCGCGCGTGTTAAAGGCGTTATTATGGACGAGAACGGCAGCCTGGTGTCCAATGTCAATGTCATAGCAGGCACATCAGTCACTACTTCCGATAATACTGGATTTTACATGCTGACGGTTCCGGCCAATCAGGAAATCACACTTCAATTCACCCATGTATCCCTGAAAAAGACTACGGCCACCATCAATCTCGAACCTAACGAGGATTTTGAGTTCAACATCGTTATGAACGACACTGCCGAGCAAATGAGCGAGGTGGTGATTACAACCACAAATCGAGCCCGGGTGCAGGGTATAACAACCATCGAGCCCGAAATGATCCGGCGAATTCCCTCCGCAAATCCCGGCGTCGAAAATATTTTAAAAACCATGGCCGGCGTGAATATGAATAATGAGTTAAGTACGCAATACGCGGTACGCGGCGGAAATTTTGACGAAAACCTGGTTTATGTAAATGAAATTGAAGTTTATCGACCTTTTTTGGTACGTTCCGGTCAGCAGGAAGGCCTCAGTTTCACCAACACCGATTTGGTGCAAAATGTAGAGTTCTCAGCAGGTGGATTTCAGGCTAAGTACGGAGATAAACTTTCATCGGTATTGGATATTACTTACCGCGTGCCAAAACGCTTTGGCGCAAGTGCCGAAGCCTCATTGCTTGGCGGAAGCGTAGCTGTTGATGTGGTTTCCAAAAACCAAAAATGGTCGGCGATCACCGGAGTGCGCTACCGTGACAATAGTTTATTGGTCAACAGCCAGGAGACGGAAACCAATTTCAGGCCCACTTTTGCCGATGTACAAACCAACATCAATTATAATCCGTCGACCAAGTGGCAGTTCAGCTTCCTGGGAAACATCTCTCAAAATAAATACAATTATAAACCACTCACCCGGCAAACAAATTTTGGGACGATTGACGAACCAATAGCACTCGTTGTTTATTATGAAGGGCAGGAAGTCGACAAGTATGAAACTTATTTTGGTGCGGTTAAAACTACTTTCAATCTGAACGAGCATACTACTTTCAAACTTATTGGATCGGCGTATCACGCCACCGAACAGGAATATTTTGACATATTTGCGGGTTATTTTTTGGGTGAAGTCGACAGTAATTTCGGCTCCGATACTTTTGGCGATGTGACCTACAGCAGGGCCATCGGAACCCAATTAAATCATGCTCGCAACAACTTGGATGCGATGATTTACAACGCTGAAATTAAGGGTTTCCACAATTTGAAAGACAGTAATACCCAGGTTGAATGGGGATTTAAGTATGCGCGGGAAGATATCAGGGATCGTCTTGTAGAGTGGGAGGTCATCGACTCGGCCGGATTTTCACTGAACAATCCCGTATTGGACTTGCCGGTAAACGATCAACCGTACAATCCTTATGTGGGTCCGCTCGTTCCTTACCAAAATGTGCGCGCACTCAATTTCACTACAGTCGACCGGCTTTCCGGATATTTACAATGGAGCAGGAAAGGCCACCTTGGCAATAGCGAAATATGGATGAATGCCGGCGTTCGTGCTCACAATTGGACAGTTTCGGCGACAACTGTAGGCAAAAATCAGACAACTGTTAGTCCGCGTGCGCAATTTGCCATTAAGCCAAAATGGCAACGCGATATTATGTTTCGGCTTTCCGGCGGATTGTATCATCAGCCGCCAAGTTATCGCGAACTGCGCGGTGCCGACGGTGTGGTGCGGCCTGATGTTGAAGCGCAGCAATCGGTGCACGTTGTCTTGAGTTCCGATTATAGTTTCAAGATGTGGAACCGACCGTTTAAAATGACTGCCGAAGCCTACTATAAGTCGCTGACAAACGTGAATGTTTATACATTGGACAATGTCAGGATTCGGTATGCAGCAGATAATAATGCCGTAGCTTACGCACAAGGTCTCGATTTCAGGCTCAATGGTGAGTTTGTCCCGGGGACTGAATCATGGGTGAGTTTCGGATATTTGCAGACAGAAGAAAACAGCGATGACCGCGGATTCATAGCGCGGCCGACCGATCAGCGGCTTAAATTTGGCGTGTTGTTCCAGGATTATATGCCGGCGATTCCCAACGTAAAAGTGTATTTGAATTTGGTCTACAACACCGGTCTTCCCGGAGGTTCGCCTTCGTATGCCGATCCCTATGTTTATCAAAGCCGTTTGCGGGATTACAGGCGTGCCGATGCAGGATTCTCGTATGTGCTTACCGAAACCAACGATAAAAGACCGGAAGGACATTGGCTAAAAAAATTCCAGGACTTATCGATCGGGCTTGAGATATTCAACCTGTTCAATAATCAGAATGCGATCACCAACACGTGGGTACGCGATGTATATACAAAGAATCAATATGGCATTCCGAATTACATGACTTCACGGGTTTTCAATGTTAAATTGACTGCGAGACTATAGGCTGCGTATCGACGCCTGCAAAAATGTTTTATATTTGAATGGGCGTCTGATGACATCCGCTAATCATTTATGATATGAGAAAATTATCGCTTTTATTGGCCGTTGGCATTTTAGCTACAGTTTGCAGTTGTAAGGAAGAAGAGCCTGAAAAACCCAAGGTAATCTATGAAGATACGTCTAAATCCCGCCAGTCGGTAAAAGTCGATACTACCCGAATCGAAATTGCCGATTTACCCATCCATTTCCCGGGCACTGATTATCTGATACATCCTGTTGGTGATTTCCGGGCCAATGAACGATCGCGAACGTATGGTTATGAGCGTGGTGGCTTTACAATATCAAATTTCAGCGAATATGAAATCACCGGATTTTTGCACAATCTTATGTTTCAAAAGATCTCCTCCGATTCATTGGTTCCGCTTACTGACAAACGTGTGCTTATCCAAACCGCGACATTCTTAAAATTGACGGCCGATCGCACAAAACAACAAATTATGGTTTATACAATGGCCGATTCCGATACAAATAAGGACGGCCGATTGGATGTGAACGATATTCGGGCTTTATATATTGGTCAAGTAGGCGATGAGATGATAAAAATC
>JADMKR010000250.1 GCA_015478765.1 Flavobacterium sp. | reverse complement strand
CTTCCTCCTTAGCTCAGTTGGTTAGAGCATCTGACTGTTAATCAGAGGGTCCTTGGTTCGAGCCCAAGAGGGGGAGCAAAAAGAAAGGCTATCAGAAATGATGGCCTTTTTTATTTTCAGGTCCCGTAGTTCAACGGATAGAATAGAAGTTTCCTAAACTTTAGATCCAAGTTCGATTCTTGGCGGGATCACAAAGAGCCGTCGGTTGACGGCTCTTTTAAAATAATCGTACATCTTTTCACTTCTTATCTTTTAAAGAAAAAAATGAGAAACATGTTTAAAATTAAAATGCCGCTATCCTGCGGCATTTTTGATTAGTTATTACGGTGTTCCAAAATTTTTGCCATTAAATTAATATGCATTTTTTCGGCGCGGCGTTTCAGTGTTTCGGCATTTTCACCTTCGTAGTGCTCGTCGATCGTTTCAAACCAATAGTGCAGCCAGATTTTAAAATGATACAGACTGATTTGGGATCCGGTTGCGTCATCGGCGTGTTGATGTGCCGTCATCGGATTGCCCGAATAGGATTTGGTACCGAATAGGTTCATTGTCCAGAAACCCGTCAGCTTCTCGAGGTGCTCTTCCCAATCGGAAATGAGACCGTTAAATATCGGCCCAATTACCTCATCTTGTCTGACCTTGGCGTAGAATCGATCGACCAGTAGAGCTACATCGGCCCTATCGGTAATCTTCTTTAGCATTAATAAACGAAATTATAGGTCGCAAGCAATGTATTTACGATAGTACCGACTATCAGAAGATTGAACACAACTTTCGGTTTTTGCTGTGAAAGTACCGATCCATTAAATAACATGCAGACAGCCACCACCAGGAAAAGTTGAACCATCTGAATCATTCCTGTGCCATTCATCAACACCGCCATTGCAGCGGCACCGCCCAGGCAGCTATGTGCCAGAATAGAAATTGTTGTAGTTGCGAAAAAGCTTTCTTCGAAAGATCTAAAAAATCTGCTATATGTTTCCATGAGTGTAATTATTTTATGGGTGTAAAATTACAGCTCGGGGATGCCTCCTATTTATGAGTTAAATCATAAACGGAAATTATCGCAGTATTTTCCGATGATCGATTTTTAGGTGGCCTTTACGTTCGAGATTTTTAATGGCCCGAATTACCGTTTCGACACGCAAACCGGTCAAATCGGCCAATTGTTGGCGGGTTAAATTTACTTCGAATGCGCCACCGCCTTTAGTGCCGATGTTCTTTTTGAGGTAGTCTATTAGTTTCAGTAACCGATGTTCGGGATCCTGTGATGATATTTCGGAAGCCATGATGGATTTGTAGTACAGCCGCTGGGCCAGCCGCTTTCCGATTGCTATTGCGGCTTCGGGCACTTTACGCTGCATTTCAAAAAAAGCTTGTTTTGGCAATTGCCACAACACTACATCGGACAGTGCTTCGGCATTCGCCGGATAACGCTCGTCGATGAGTAACGGCGGCTCTCCGAAACTATCGGTATGAGTGAAGATCCCCTGCAGAAATTCCTTCCCGTCATCATTATAATTATTCATTTTGACCTCGCCCGAAACCATCTGAAAATAATATCGAGCTTCATCGCCCTGACTAAAAATCCGGTCACCTTTAGAATATTTTTTGGTATCGGCACCAAACTGGCTCAATATTTTTTCATCAATCATAATGGATTCTATTATTCGACCAGGCTTAACCTGGATTAATTACATCAGCCAACTTTATTATTTACTGGCAGATTTCTCTTTGGCTGACAATTGCAAATTACACTTTCCCTTGCCGGTTTTCAAATATGGCGATCATAATTGGAGTTTGCATCTTCCGCGCCCGACGTTTCATTATAGTTGCATTGTCACCTTCGAAATGTGATTCAATTGTTTCGAACCACAGGTTTAGCCAAGTGCCGAAGTGATAAGGCGTGATCACATTACCTACTTTATCATCTGCCGATTGATGCGCCGTTAGCGGATTGCCTGTATATTTCCGGCCTCCAAACAAACTCATTTCCCAAAAATCTATCAGCCTTTCCAAATGCTCATCCCAATCTGAGATGACTTCATTAAATATGGGCCCAAGCAATTCGTCGGCCCTGACCTTTGTGTAAAAGTCGTGTACAATAACGGCGACGTCGGCTCGCCCGGCAATATCTTTCATCATTTTATAAAACAGATATAAATCTTGTGGTTAATCTCGATAACAACTGGAAATTGGCAGCTTATTTTTGTAAATTAGCGTAGCCGACCAGTTTTTTATCGCAAACAAATTTACAACTTATGAATGACACATTTAAACCCATTATAGCCGCATTAGTTAAAGAAGGCTTCCATCAGATTCCCTCAGAAGAAAATTCGGGCGGCAAAACACTTGATTTCAACATCACACCATATTCATTAAATACTCCGCTAAGTTTTAAATTTGACAATCTACCGCATTTTATAGAATTTTTAAAAATGTCGCAAAAAGTTTCAGATGAGAAAATAGAATTGATGCGCGCCACGCTACAAGAGCTCGATCTCGACGAGAGCAAATTTTTTTACGTAAACTTTTTCGAAAAAAACAAAGAAGTTGAAATGTAAAAAAAACCGGCATCAAGCCGGTTTTTTTTTAGAGGTAGGTTAGTGGCAAAAAGGGTATGTTTATTCGCGGGCAAAAATCATTCCTATCGTTCCGTTTTCCATTATGTAAACTTCTTCAAACATGGTGGGAAATGTCCCCTGCCTGGTTTGCGATAGTGAATTAGTAGCGTCTAGGTAAGTGTATTCGGAATTGAGTTCAGTACCTTCCATATTGACGAGCGTAATCGTTTCCTGATCTTTAGACCAAGTGCCTTCATCGGAAAGGATCTCACAGGTTATTTCGCCTTCAAATATTGTGACCAACTTCTCTTGCCGGGAAAATGTATTGTCATTGTTCAGTGTGATCGTCCAGTCAGAGTAACAATCATTCTCACCAACTAAATTTACCGATGAAGTTCCGTCTTCGTTTAAATCCTGCTCTGTTGGCGCCGAGTAAGCAATAATCCTATATGTTCCGGCTAGTTCTGTGTCAGTGTTATTATTGGAGTCATCGACGATTGTATCGTCATCATCGGTACAGGCAGTAATAAAAAACAAACTGGTCGCAGCCAGTAATAATGTAGTCAGCTTTTTCATAGTTGTCAATTTAATATCTAAACTTTTTCATCTCCAAACAAAGGTAGCCCAACACTTGAAAAACGGTTTATAGCATTTTAATAAAAGATTACACAATTGTAAAACGCCGCCAGTTAACAATATATCTGTCTGAGACCATGAGGTTTATAAATCATAAACCCTAAAACATGATTTAACTGTAACAAAACCTTATAATTCTGCAACACAAATTTTTAGCACTTATCGTTCCTTTACACTCCCCCTAAAAGCACATTATAGAACTTCAAAAAGACAGCAGTATGAATGAAACATTTACCTTACCAGAAAATCCATATGTGTCCATAGAAGACGAAACAATCGGCATTCGTTCAGGCAGTAAAAAATATAAATTCCCTTTAGAAAAAATCCGTAAAATGTACGTGAGCAAGCGAAAGTCAGGGCAATTTGAAGGGCTCCTGGGATCACTACTCGATATACTGCCGGAAAACAGATATAATTTATGTATTCAGACACGGGATGGCAAAGAGACTAAGATCAAGATCAATGCTTTGGAACGCTATTATTTCATCCGACTGATATCTTTTATCCGTAACATCAACAGCAATTCCCGATCGACAGTAGCTGCGTAATTCTTTTACTAAATCATTTATAACAACTGCATGTGAAGCAATCGCTTTGTATGCAGTTTTTTTATATACTTTTATCGTATAATCATTTACCGACTATGAAAACCCTTTTGTTATTCTTCCTGTTATTAACGGCCACCACGTCGGCGCAAAATAACAGTAGCTCCCATTCTGCGGCCATAGACAACACGCTCAACGAATGGCATGCCGCCGCAGCCGCCGCCGATTTCAATAAATATTTCGGATTAATGGCGCCCGACGCGCGTTTTATCGGAACTGATGCAACTGAAAACTGGACAATTCAGGAATTTAAAGATTTTGCGAAACCGTATTTCGATCGCGGTGCGGCGTGGGATTTCCAACCGGTTCAGCGCAATATTTACGTCGATTCCTCGCAACGCATTGCCTGGTTCGATGAATTGGTTTCCGGATGGATGAAGCTGTGCCGTGGGTCGGGAATCATGGAACTTATAGACGATCAATGGAAAATCAAACATTATGTGCTGTCGATGACTATTCCAAATGCCAATGCCAACGATGTGATTAAAATAAAGCAGCCACTTGAAGATGAACTGCTCAAAACACTCGGCAGCAGATAATTATTTCGATAAATTTTGAAGCATATCGATCGTCATCTCCTCTAGATCATAACCGTGCTTCCAGCCCCAATCTTGCCGTGCCATGGTATCATCGATACTTGCCGGCCAACTATCGGCAATTTTTTGTCGGAAATCAGGATTATAAGAAATTTTAAATGAAGGGATGTGCTTGGAAATTTCTGCCGCAATTTCATCGGGCGTAAAACTCATCGCCGCCAGATTATACGACGATCTTATTTTGATTTTTTCGGGTTCGGCCTGCATTATATCTACCGTAGCACGTATCGCGTCGTCCATGTACATCATCGGCATTTTGGTTTCGGCCGATAAAAAACATTCGTATTCACCCTCGGCCAGCGCCTTGTGGTAAATATCGACTGCATAATCGGTGGTCCCGCCGCCCGGTGGGCTAGTCCAACTAATTAATCCGGGATATCGGATACTTCGAACATCCACGCCGAAGTTTCGATTGTAATATTCACACCATCGCTCGCCGGCTTGCTTGCTTATTCCGTAAACTGTTGATGGTTCCATAACGGTAAACTGGGGCGTCATTTCCCGTGGCGTGGTGGGTCCGAATACGGCGATACTTGATGGCCAAAAGATCTTCTTTATTTTATTGGCTTTCGCCAGATTCAAAACATGAAATAAAGAATTCATGTTCAAGTCCCATGCGAAAGCAGGATTTTTCTCGGCGGTGGCCGACAACAACGCCGCCATTAAGTAGACGTCGTCGATTTTGTACCTTTCCACAAGTTCTTCGATCTGGTTGAAATCAAGCGCATTGACCACTTCAAACGGCCCTGAATTTACCACATCATTGTGTAACTTCCGAATATCTGATGCGATCACATTATCGGTTCCGTAAATACTGCGAAGTTTTGCCGTAAGCTCGGTGCCAATCTGTCCGCACGCCCCGATAATCAATATTCTTGGACTCATAATCAAGTGGAATTAATGCGGCAAATATAACGTTTTCGTAACAATTTCCGATCTCGAAAATGGCGTGTGATTTAACAAAATTATAATCAGGCATTTCACCATAACTCCAACTTTCAAATTACCTTTGTAACTTCGTGACTTAATCACAAGTATGAAGAACCGATTGCTATTCATTTTAGTAGTTACCATAATCTTTTCCTCCTGCAATAACGAGGAAAAGCGCCTTGCTGAAAATGAGCGGGAAGAACAGAAAAAAGAAGCCGTTTACCAAGAGGTTGCCAAAGCGTGGAATTTCAACGCACAACCTCAAAATGCCATTTCCCAGTCGCTGGTTTCATCCTGGTCGCAGTGGCGCGCGCTACTAAATGAACTTTCACAGAAACCCCAGAGCAGCATCGGTGCTTTCAGGACAAAAGCAAAAACCCTTTCTGCAAAATCAGAAGAACTTGCCGCCAACATTCCGGTGCAATTCAACAAACCTGAAGTTAAAAGCAGGCTGTCGGTACTTTCGACGAAAATAAATGCGCTCGATCTGTACATGAATCTCGATAAGATCCCGGCCGCAAAAGTAAGCTCGACAATACAGGAAATCAACGACGAGTTGCGCTCAGTTCAAATGCAGTTGGACGAAATTGTCAGAAAAAGCAAAATCCCGAAAGAAGCAGGCGAATCTGATTTGATAAGAATGCGAGACACCGCCCGTGCCATTCCCACAACACCTAAAGAAATACTTTTACCCCAATAATTTTGAGTAAAGCACATTTATTCAGCCGATACGATAACTCACCCAAGGTCACTCGCATTGCCGATAACCTGACCGAATATGCTAAAATTCATATCAAGGGTCTTAGTGCATCCGTCTTGTCGATTGTCGTTCGAACATTGTTCAACAAGTCTGAACTTCCATTTTTATTCGTACTCGACGATAAGGAAACCGCCGCCTATTACCTGAATGATCTTGAGGAGATGCTCGGCAGTGGGCATGTACTTTTTTATCCGGGTTCGTATCGCCGCCCTTATCAGATTGAAGATACAGACAATGCCAATATTTTACTTCGTGCCGAAGTCCTCAATCGGATAAATTCCAAGAAAAAACCCGCGATCATTGTGACGTATCCCGAAGCTCTTTTCGAAAAAGTCGTCACGCGGAAAGATCTTGACAAAAACACGTTGAAAGTGGCGGTTGGCGATAAAATGTCGATCGATTTCGTAAATGAGGTTTTATTTGAATACGAATTCAAACGGGTGGACTTCATATCCGAACCTGGCGAATTTTCAGTGCGCGGTGGCATTATCGATGTGTTTTCATTTTCAAACGATCATCCATACCGACTCGAGTTTTTTGGCAACGAAATCGACAGTATCCGCAGTTTTGATGTCGAAACCCAATTGTCACTCGAGAAAAAGAAGAAAATAACCATTGTTCCGAATGTAGAGAACAAATTCTTCAATGAACAGCGGGAGAGTTTTTTGGATTATATAAATCCCAAAACCGTCCTTCTGATAAACAGTCCGGAAATTCTGCACGAAAAGCTCGACAAGCTTTACGAAAAGGCAGCCGAAACATTTGAAAACCTCGATAATACTGTCAAGCATCTGTTGCCCGAACAGCTTTTTGTAAATGGCGCCGACTTTCAAAAACGTGCTGAACTTTTCACTTTGATTGAGTTTGCAAACCGGGCTGCGTTCGAACCTAAACACATTTTCGAGTTTCATATTCAGCCTCAGCCTGCCTTTAACAAGCAATTCGATCTATTATTGAATAACCTGGGCGAGAATCATTCGAATGGTATCAAAAATTATCTGTGCTGTGCAAATGACACCCAGGCGAAACGATTCCATGATATTTTTGAAAGTTTGGACGAAGAAAACCATGAAAATATCAGAAAGCAATACGACACCATCGTGCTGCCGCTCTACCAGGGATTTGTAGATGAGGAACATCAAATTGCCTGCTATACCGATCATCAGATTTTCGAACGTTACCACAAATTCAACATAAAAAGTAATCAGTCGAAAAAGCAGACCATTACCCTTAAAGAACTGAATACATTGTCGGTTGGTGATTACGTCACCCATATCGATCACGGCATCGGCAAATTCGGCGGCCTCCAGAAAATTCAGGTCGAAGGCAAGACCCAGGAGGCGATAAAGTTAATTTATGCCGATAACGATATTGTTTACGTCAGCATTCATTCACTGCATAAAATCTCGAAATACAACGGAAAAGATGGCGCTCCGCCGAAAATCTATAAACTCGGTTCCAATGCGTGGAAAGCGCTTAAGCAAAAGACAAAGGCACGCGTAAAACATGTGGCATTCAATCTTATTCAATTATATGCTAAGCGCCGACTGGAGAAAGGTTTCCGGTTCAAACCCGACAGTTATCTCCAGTTGGAACTGGAATCGTCGTTCATCTACGAAGATACACCCGACCAAATCACCTCAACCCAAGACGTAAAAGCCGATATGGAAAGCGACCGGCCAATGGACAGGCTGGTGTGCGGCGATGTAGGTTTCGGAAAAACGGAAGTGGCAATTCGGGCTGCTTTCAAAGCGGTTGACAACGGAAAACAGGTGGCCATACTGGTTCCTACCACAATTTTAGCCTACCAGCATTATCGCACTTTTACAGAACGTCTGAAGGAAATGCCTGTCACGATAGGGTACCTGAACAGATTTCGAACCGCCAAGGAAAAAAGCCAAACGCTGAAAGATTTGGCCGAAGGCAAGCTCGACATCATAATAGGTACACACCAGCTCGTCAACAAAAACGTACAATTCCGAGATCTCGGTTTGTTGATTGTGGATGAAGAGCAAAAGTTTGGCGTCAATGTCAAGGACAAACTTAAAACCATGGCAGCCAATGTTGATACGCTCACATTGACCGCCACGCCAATCCCGCGAACGCTGCAGTTTTCACTGATGGCGGCAAGGGATTTATCGGTAATTACGACTCCGCCACCCAACCGATATCCTATCGAGACCCATATCGTCGGATTCAATGAGGAAACAATCCGCGATGCGATCTCATACGAAATCCAGCGCAACGGGCAGGTTTTCTTTATAAACAACAGAATCGAAAATATACGGGAAGTTGCCGGCATGATTCAGCGCTTGGTACCTAATGCGCGCGTGGGCATTGGCCACGGACAAATGGAAGGTAAAAAGCTCGAGGAGCTGATGCTTGCTTTCATGAACGGCGAATTTGACGTTTTGGTCGCAACTACTATTATCGAAAGCGGCCTCGACGTACCGAATGCGAACACGATTTTCATCAATAATGCCAACAACTTTGGTTTATCCGACCTGCATCAAATGCGCGGGCGCGTGGGCCGAAGCAACAAAAAAGCATTCTGCTATTTTATCTGCCCGCCTTTTTCGGCAATGACAGAAGATGCACGAAAACGAATTCAGGCGTTGGCACAATACAGCGAACTCGGAAGCGGTTTCAATATCGCCATGAAAGATCTCGAAATCCGGGGTGCGGGCGATTTACTGGGTGGGGAACAAAGCGGATTCATCAACGAGATCGGTTTTGAAACTTACCAGAAGATCATGAACGAAGCCATCGACGAACTGAAGGAGAATGAGTTCAAACACCTATACGAAGATCAGGACACCGACATCGAAAAAGAATACGTCAAGGACATTCAGGTCGATTCCGATTTTGAATTATTGTTTCCCGATGAGTATATTAACAACATATCGGAACGTCTTAATCTGTATAATGAACTCAGCCTGATTAAAGACGAAGATGCGCTTACGGCCTATCAAACTAAACTTCAGGATCGCTTCGGGCCGTTGCCGAAACCCGCTACCGATTTGCTCAACAGCATAAAGGTGAAGTGGATTGCGAGCCGTCTGGGAATCGAAAAATTGGTTATGAAGCAAGGTAAGATGATCGCTTACTTTGTTTCGGATCAACAATCGGAATACTACCAATCGGCGCAGTTTTCCAAAGTATTGAAATTCGTTCAACAGCATTCGTCAGTGGGCAAGATGAAAGAGAAATCCACTCCAAACGGATTGCGATTACTAATTACTTTTGAAAACGTAAAATCGGTTCGCAAAGCATTGGAAATCATGCAAATGTTTTAGACATAAAAAAGCGGATCCAATCGGTTATCCCGACTGAATCCGCTCATTATTTTCCAACGGTTCTACTGCTTGACCACTTTAAAAGTCTTGACGAAGTCACCAAATTTCAATCGGAAGAAATAAGTTCCCGTCGAAAATGCTGTTAGATTGACATTGGCATCCAGCGCATTTATCTTGTTCTGAAGAAGCAACTGCCCTGTTATATTGTAAACCGAAACTTCACTCATTTCAGTCGCCGCCGTAATATTTATAATACCTGTCGTCGGATTCGGATAATAGGCAAAATCGAATCTCTCAAAATCACCCACCGCCAGACTATTTTCGCAAGTTACTGTAGCAACGTAGCCAGCAGCAACTTCCAACGGGTCCGATTCAAAACGCAGCGTCAGTGAACCATCGGGAGCAGTAGATGTAATGGTGCCAGGATTCTCAGTTCCGGTATATCCACTCGGATTTATAAGTGGCGCCGATGTATCAGGTCCGTCGTAAATATATAAGTAATCATAACCGTCCTCAAGTTCAAATGCACTGAAATCAAGTTTGATTTTCTTATTGGGCAAATTTGGAATAAATGTGCGAACGTACGATTCGAGATTGCCGTGATTCTGTGCTGCGCCACCGGTGTCGGTAATCACTATTCCGTCGCACCAATCTGCATTGGTCGCAAACACAAATTCCCGAATGGTAG
>JADMKR010000249.1:4474-10153 GCA_015478765.1 Flavobacterium sp. | reverse complement strand
CCAAAAGAATAATGAAAATAAGCAAATACGCTTTTCGTAATGACATCCGGATTTTTTTAGTCGCGCAAAATTAAGAAATATAAAATATAAAAAACGCCCCTTGCGGAGCGTTTAAGCTTCAAAAAGTAAATATGTTACCGCTGCAGATTTTTTGCCTCGATACTCATAGTCGCGTGTGGAACAATTTTAAGACGATCCTTATTGATTAGTTTCCCGGTTACTTTGCAGATTCCGTATGTTTTGTTCTCAACACGGAAAAGCGCGTTCTTTAGATCGCGAATGAATTTTTCCTGACGGATCGCCAACTGCGAATTGGCCTCCTTCGACATTGTTTCGCTGCCTTCCTCAAATGCTTTGAAGGTTGGCGAGGTGTCGTCGGTTCCGTTGTTAAGGTCATTCATATAGGCGCTTTTTATCAAATCAAGATCGGACTTCGCCTTCTCTATTTTTTTTTGTATTATTTCCTTGAACTCCGCCAAGTCGGCATCTGAATACCGGATTTTCTCATCTATCATTGGTGCTTATTTTAAAATTAATATCTTGGTTTTTATATCATCAAACTCCACTTCTGTCCCATCTTCAACAACTTGGGCGATAACCAACTCACTTGTCAGGGTTTCGTCTTTTATGTATTTTTCATTGTGTTTAATGGCTTCATCAACCGAATCCTCACTTTGAATCATCACCTTGATCTTGTCGGTCACTTCCAATCCTGAGTCTTTACGCAGGTTTTGGATTCTATTGATCAGCTCCCGTGCAATCCCTTCGCGACGAAGCTCTTCGGTAATTGTGATATCCAGCGCCACCGTTATGTTTCCGGCATTCGCCACCAGCCATCCCTCAATATCCTGGGATGATATTTCCACATCGTCCCGCGTTAAAGTTATACTTTTTTGCGACACGTCAACTATAATTGATCCATCCTTATCAAGAGCTGCGATCTGCTGCTGTGATAATTTTTTTATCTCGTTGGAAATCAGCCCCATATCTTTTCCAAACCTCGGTCCCAATGCTTTGAAATTCGGTTTGATATTCTTGATCAATATGCCCGATGCATCGTCGATCAGTGATACTTCGCGTACATTATCCTCCGCTTTTATAAGATCGGAAACCGCCTCAATTTCAGCGCGCTGCACCTCGTCAAGTATCGGAATCATTATCTTTTGCAGCGGTTGGCGAACTTTGATCATCTCCTTCTTTCGCAGTGATAAAACCAATGAAGAAATGGTTTGTGCCTTCTGCATTTTGCTCTCGAGCGATTTATCAACAAAGTTTTCAACCCAGAGCGGGAATTTTGCCAGGTGTACACTGCCGAATTTCTCTGTATCTGTAGCCGATGTAAGATCTTTATAAAGCCTGTCCATAAAGAACGGCGCGATTGGCGCAGCAAGTTTCGACACTGTTACCAAACATGTATAAAGTGTTTGATAGGCGGCTATCTTATCGTGGGCATACTCACCTTTCCAGAATCTGCGTCGGCATAATCGCACATACCAGTTGCTTAAGTTTTCCTGTACAAAATCGGAAATTGCGCGTGCTGCTTTGGTAGGCTCGTAATCTTCATAGAAGGAATCCACCTCTTTAATCAACGTGTTAAGTTCCGAAATTATCCACCGGTCGATTTCAGGACGCTCGTTCATCGGAATTTCATCTTCGGCAAACGAGAACTTATCAATATTGGCATAAAGTGCAAAAAATGAATAAGTATTGTAAAGCGTGCCGAAGAATTTGCGGCGCACTTCGGCCACACCTTCAAGATCGAACTTCAGGTTGTCCCACGGATTTGCATTGGCAATCATATACCAACGCGTCGCATCGGCACCAAATTCATCCAGCGTAGTGAAAGGATCGATCGCATTGCCCAAGCGCTTTGACATCTTCTGTCCGTTCTTGTCGAGTACCAGCCCGTTTGAGATCACATTTTTATAGGCAACCTGATCGAATACTAAGGTTCCAATAGCGTGCAAAGTATAAAACCAGCCCCGGGTTTGATCGACGCCTTCCGCTATAAAATCGGCCGGAAAATCAGTATGGTCATCGATCTTTGCTTTATTTTCAAACGGATAGTGCCATTGTGCGTAAGGCATGGCGCCCGAATCGAACCATACATCGATCAAATCGGCTTCGCGTTTCATTGGCTTGCCCGACTTGGATACCAATGTGATCCGGTCGACAACATTCTTGTGCAAATCAACTAAATCGTAGTTGTTTTCGGCCATATTTCCGATCTCGAAACCTTTGAACGGATTTTCCGATTGAACACCTGCGGCTACGGCTTTCTCGATTTCGTTGTATAACTCTTCGATCGATCCGATAAGAATTTCTTCCTGCTTGTCTTCGGTACGCCAAATCGGAAGAGGAATTCCCCAATAACGCGAACGTGACAGGTTCCAGTCGTTTGCATTTTTTAACCAATTGCCAAATCGGCCTTCGCCGGTAGCCTTGGGTTTCCAGTTGATGGTGTCGTTTAGTTCGAACATCCTGTCTTTTACCCCGGTGATCCGAATAAACCACGAATCGAGTGGATAATATAGCAATGGCTCGTCGGTACGCCAGCTGTGAGGGTACGAGTGAACATATTTCTCGACTTTAAAAGCCTTGTTTTCTTCTTTTAGACGAATGGCGATTTCAACATCAACCGACCGCTCAGGAGCGGTGCCTGCATCATAATATTCGTTTTTAACAAATTTACCGGCCAGATCTCCTACATGCGAAGTAAACCGCCCCTGAAGATCTACCAACGGAACCGGAGTACCACTGTCATCGAGGACCAGCATAGGCGGAATTTCGGGCGATGCCTCTTTGGCCACCTTGGCATCATCGGCGCCGAATGTAGGAGCCGTATGCACGATGCCGGTTCCGTCTTCGGTGGTTACGAAATCGCCTGAAATCACCCGAAAAGCATTTTCCGGATTTTGATATGGCAATACATAGCGCATCAATTGCTCGTATTTAATTCCGACGAGGTCACTGCCTTTGCATTCGGCCAGTATTCTATACGGAATGGTCTTATCTCCCGGCTTATAGCTTTCGAAACTTTCATCCTCGGCGGCAACAAATCCTTTTCCAAATTGCTTTCCGACAAGATTTTTAGCCAATATAACCTTGACCGGATCAAAAGTATACTGATTGAATGTTTGCACCAGGACATACTCGATCTTAGGGCCCACGGTCAAAGCGGTATTACTAGGCAATGTCCAGGGTGTGGTGGTCCAGGCCAAGAAATGTATATCTGTGAAATTCTGCAGAAATTCAGGTAACGTAGCAGGAATCGCTTTGAATTGCGCAACAACTGTTGTGTCGGTCACATCGCGATAGCATCCGGGCTGATTGACTTCATGAGAACTCAGTCCGGTTCCGGATTTGGGTGAATAGGGCTGAATGGTATAACCTTTATACATCAGGCCTTTATCGTAAATCTGCTTCAGCAGCCACCAAACCGATTCCATGTACTTCGATTTGTAAGTGACATAAGGATCTTCCATGTCAACCCAATAGCCCATTTTTTCGGTGAGGTCGTTCCATACATTGGTATAGCGCATAACGGTGCGTTTGCAGGCTTCGTTATATTCCTCGACTGAGATTTTGGTTCCTATATCTTCTTTGGTGATTCCGAGTTCTTTTTCAGTTCCGAGTTCAACCGGGAGACCGTGCGTATCCCAGCCGGCTTTCCGCTTAACCTGAAAACCTTTCTGAGTTTTATATCGGCAAAAAAGATCCTTGATAGCGCGCGCCATTACGTGGTGGATTCCAGGCAGGCCATTAGCTGAGGGCGGACCCTCGAAAAATACATAAGGCTGCTGCCCTTCTCGCGAAGTGACGCTTTGTTCGAAAATATTTTCACTTTTCCAGAATTCAAGTACTTCCGCTGCCACCCTGGGCAAGTCAAGTCCTTTATATTCAGTAAATCGGTTCATTTGGCGTTTTTGTAAAATAATCTGCGAAAGTAACGAATTTTGGTTTATTAGGCCGCTTTCGCGTAAGATTTCCGATGCGAATCAGGAGAATACGGCTTTGAGAACATCAAGTGATTTGGGCCGCTTGAAGCCATCCAAATGAAAACTGTAATAATCAATAAGGATATTTAACAGTGATTGCCGCTGGATTGAGTTAAAGCCGGTAGCGTCGTTGAATCGTACGGAAAGTAGCCGTTTTAGCAGCGCGGTATCTTCTGCCGTCAAACAGGTTAAGGCAAAATCGGGCGAGAACGTGCCTTCAATCATTTCGAAATAATCACCCACAGAACCTTGTGCAGGATAAAAACCGAAATACCTGGTGATTTCCAGCATGAGGATTAGATGGAAATCGGGAGTTCGCTCATGAGCGTCAAACCAAAGCAACGCACTTTCCAAAAATTCAAACAGACCACTGTTGTTCTCTTCTTCGCGAATGCTGTGATGCAAAACTTCGGATAGGAACATTGCGATGGTGCTCTTAACGATATCGGTATTTACTGTCAGATAGGCCGAAGACAATCTTATTTCCCGAAAGGTTTCTAGTGTGCCTTTATTTTTGTGGACAGCGTCGACCTCTAAGAGCGTCAGCGGCTGAAAGTAGGCGATTTTCTGATTGTTTTTTCGATGTGAAAATGCGTCGCGAACGAAGTACGATTTCACGCCATCCGTTTGTGTGAAGCATTTTACAATAAGGCTTTTCTCTTGAAATTTCAGTGCCGATATGACAATTGCTTTTGTTTTTACCAGCATTGTAGCGTGTTTTTATCGAACGATCATCACCTTTTTGACTTTGGTTTCGATACCATCGGCAGCCGATATGAATATCATATAAACGCCGGTTGCCACCCGATATTTTCCAAATGCCGAGGTGTCCCATTCGATAGTGCCGCCGTCAGAAACTGCTTCGTGGACGAGATTGCCGGCAATATCAGTGATCTTAACATTGGCCCGGTCGATCAATCCCGTTATTTTGACGGTTCCCACGAATTCAGGCCGGACAGGATTTGGGTAAACAACCACATTGGCCAGGTTGTCTTTTGCGTCTGTGGAAATCCCTTTAAACGAAATCATTCCTTTACTGGTCGCTATGAACACTTCGCCTGTGGCGCCATTGATCTCGATGTCATTGATGGCGTTACTGGGTAGTGGCGAATTATTGACATTGAAAATATATTTGGTTTCCTGACCATTGGGAGAAACCATAAACAAGCCGGAATCAGCCGTGCCAATCCATTTGTTGTTGGATCCGTCTACGGCAATATCGGTTATAAACTGTTCGTATAATAACTCCTGGGCGACATCTTCCTCCAATATAATAATGGGATTTGTTGTCAATTGGTCATCGCTAAAAAATCGGTCCACGCTCGAGAGAACCCGCAAGCCTTTTCGGGTGCCGATCCACAATTGATTTCGGTTATCGATTGCAATCGATCGGGCATCCTCGATTGGTAAATTACCACTGTCGGCACCCATGACTATTTTCTTGTAAATGTTTCCGTCTTCATTAAAACCGACGACACCGTTGGCATACGTCACAAACCATTTGGTGTCATTTTTATCAATAACCATCCGGCCGAGCCGGTCATACCGATAATCGTCCAGAATTCCTTCAAGTGAATGTTCCTGCCAATTCCCATTGGCAAGCCTGACTTTAAGGCCGTTTGCAACCAGCCCGTTTGTCATCCAAAGATTCCCCTGACTGTCAAATGCACTTTGCTCGACC
>JADMKR010000249.1:0-4464 GCA_015478765.1 Flavobacterium sp. | reverse complement strand
CGACCCGTATATTTTGAGTAGGCGCATCGGTTACAAAAATTGGTTCAAGCGAACTGTTGGTTGCATTATAGACCTCGACCAATTCGTCGTTCTCAATTTGGAGCAATCCATTATAATACGAACTGACGAATATTTGGGCGGGATTTTGCGGATTAACGGCGACACGAACCAAATCGGCTACATCATAAGCCGCCGGCCTAATTTCCTCGTAAGGGATATTTACCCATTCCGATCCGGTGTATCGGCTCACGCCGTAATATAGCAACGGATTGGGATCGTAATTAAATCCGTAATCGCCATATACCACCCACGTATTGGCAGTAGTCGCGTTTATCGAAAAAATATTGTTTCGCAAAGGACCGTCGGGACTGAGTATCTCAAACACAGACGGATTGGCTAAACTGGTGATGGCTACACCGTTTCCCGTCGTACCTATATAGATTTTCTGACCGATGATCGTCGCACAGGTGAATGTTACTGTCACATCCGGAATTTGGTAATTATTGATTTGCTGAACATTGGCAAGATTGGTATTGTAAAGATACACGCGAGTCGATGTGGTTACGATGAGATGATCTTCTGCGGCCCTAATGTCTACGGCGGGCGGCACCTGCGCAAATAAAGAAAAACTGCTACCCGTAAAGCGGCTCAGCTGTCCAGAAGTGGAAAGCGCTATGAGTTCGTTGCCGAATGTCTCAATTCCTGTAAAATTTCCCGTAGCTACATCAGACCACTGATTGACGTCAATTAGATTCGGATTGGTCACACTTGCACGCCGAATACCATTTTGGGCAGTTGCGGCATAAATATTACCGTTAAATACGGCTGTTTGCATCACACTTATTTCCGCCACACCGGTTCCGATAAAATAAGTATCGCCAAATCCGAGGGTTGCGACATTATATTGTACAATTCCGAAATCACATGAAATATAGACAATCCCTTCATGTTCCATAAAGTGATTGATCCTTTTAATATCCGGCGGCAACTGCTTGTTAATGATGTCAACCACATTGAGTATGCTGCCGTCAATTTCATTGACAATTATCATCAAACCATTCTCATAGCCGATCAGGGTTTTGTTATGAGCTGTGCTATGGTACACTGCCGTGATGGTTTGACCTGAAAGTCCGTCGATCGTGTTGGTCGTTTTGATCACATTAGACTGCAGATGACTGGAAAAAAGAGCATTTTCGGAAGCTGCAAAAAAGCGTGTGGGCGATTGCGTGACATCTTTGATCTCGTTGTAGGAAAAGTAACCCTTCCACACCTGGTTATTTTGAGCGCCTGCAATTGGTGCCAAAAAAACTGAAAGCAGCAGGATGTAGAGATACTTCATGAATAGCAACAAATTAATAGGCAAATATAGTAAACGCATTTATCGTGATTTTCATATAAAAGCAAAAAAATACCCCTACGGATAGGGGTAAAATTATAAGACGTAAAACAATTATACAACCCCTTGCGCGAGCATGGCATCGGCGACTTTTACAAATCCGGCGATGTTAGCACCTTTTACATAGTCCACATATCCGGTGCCATCTGAACCAAACAGCACGCAGGATGAATGAATATTCAACATTATCATTTTTAATTTCTCGTCAACTTCTTCTGCCGACCAGTTTAGACGCAGTGAATTTTGCGACATTTCAAGTCCAGAGGTGGCGACACCACCGGCATTGGACGCCTTACCGGGCGCAAACAGGATATGAGCTTTTAGAAATACGGCTACCGCTTCGGGAGTACACGGCATGTTAGCGCCCTCAGAGACACAGATACAACCATTGTTTATTAAAGCATTTGCTTCTTCTTCATTCAGTTCATTTTGCGTGGCACATGGCAGTGCGACATCGCAGGGTACCGACCACGGCCGACCGCCGTCCACATACTCAGCGGATGGATATTTATCCAGATAATCGCTGATCCGACCGCGGAGTACATTTTTAATTTCCATAATATACGCCAGTTTTTCGGTGTCGATTCCTGCGGCATCATAGATGTAACCTGAAGAATCGGACATCGTTACAACTTTGGCACCCAATTGCGTCGCTTTTTCTGCCGCGTATTGTGCCACATTTCCGGACCCCGATATTGTCACTGTTTTCCCTTTAAAGCTATCGCCTCGGGTTCCCAACATGCTTTGGGCGAAATAGACATTGCCGTATCCGGTTGCCTCGGGGCGAATCAATGATCCACCATACGAAATCCCCTTTCCGGTAAGTACACCGGTGAATTCATTCCGCAGTCTTTTATACTGTCCGAACATATAGCCCACTTCACGTGATCCCACACCGATATCACCGGCGGGAACATCGGTATTTGCGCCGATGTGTTTTGCGAGTTCCGTCATAAAAGACTGACAAAAACGCATTACTTCATTATCCGATTTTCCTTTGGGGTCGAAATCGGATCCTCCTTTTCCACCACCCATTGGCAATGTTGTCAGACTGTTTTTAAAGGTTTGTTCGAAAGCCAGGAATTTAAGGATGCTCAGATTCACAGACGGGTGGAATCGTATTCCTCCTTTATAAGGTCCGATAGCAGAATTCATTTGTATCCTGAAACCGCGGTTTACCTGAATATTTCCCGCGTCATCAAGCCACGTCACCCGGAAGGAAATTACCCGCTCAGGCTCCACCATTCGCTCCAGCAGCATTTTATTCTGATACTTTTTGTTTTCTTCAATGAAAGGAATTACTGCCTCGGCTACCTCATGTACCGCCTGCATGAATTCGGGTTCATTTTGGTTTCTTTTCGCGACTGATTCAACAAATAAATGAATGCTTTCTGACATGAGTGGATATATTAAAAACGCTTGTAACGTTGTCGTTTGTAGTGACAAAGATACATTTTATTGAAATAATCAGTTAAAATTTTTATCTTTTCGCAACCTGCACTAAAACGATTTTGGCGGATATTTATCATGTGGTAGAGGAAAATCTGCCAACTATCAGAATAATAGTCAGTATAAGTATTTTTTTATTTTTTTTAGAAGTGATTGATGTTTTTATATATTTGTCGCGAATAGTAAACTTTTTTCATACAATGCCCAAATACTTTCTACTAAGCTTGTTGCTACTATTGGGATACTCAAATGTGGCGACTGCTCAATACGGTTTTTCGCATGAAATAGGTGCTATTGCAGGACCTGTATGGTTTCAGTCCGATTATGGCGAGCGCCATGATTTTTCCACCAATTCCGGAAACATGGGCTATGGGATCGGAATCATCCACTACCTGAATTTCTCTTACAAAGCCGAATGTAATTGTTATACTCCGGAGACATATTTTAACGATCACTTTAAACTTCGCAGCGAACTATCATACAATAAAACAAATTTGCAACATTTTGGCCAATGGACTGAAAGTTCGTCCACCTGGTCGCAGCAACTCAAGGCCATGCGCGGAAGCACTGCAGTTACCAATATTGGAATGCAGTTGGAATATTTCCCGTTAAGTATTCGCGAATTTACAGCTCAAAACGGAGCTCTGGCGCCATTTGTTTCCTTAGGGGCACAGTTTAGTTTTTATGATCCAACGTCCTATTCAGTAATGGGCGACGGTGAATTGGGGCAGGACCCGACAATTACGCCGGTGAAATATTTTGATGCATTCGACAGACAGGGCGGCACCACATGGTCTGTGGTAACCAGCGTCGGAACCCGATACAAATTAACAGAACTATCCGATTTAATGGTCGATTTGAGAATGCAGTATTACTTCTCAAACTGGGTCGATGGTCTGAGCCCGAATCCCACATTATATCCTGAGAATAAAGCCAATGACTGGCTTGTCTGGTTTAATTTTGGTTACATATATTATCTGCAATAGTATAAAAAAGAAGCCCGTTCAAATGAACGGGCTTCTTTTTTACGCATCAAATGCCTGCTTCAGATCGGCGATCAGATCGTCGCTATCTTCCACGCCAACACTCAGTCGGATTAAGTCATCGGTGATGCCCAGCTCGCGGCGTTTATCCTCGGGAATTGACGCGTGTGTCATCAAAGCCGGATGATTGGCCAACGATTCAACACCACCCAGCGATTCGGCAAGTGTAAATACTTTCAGGCTTTCAAGAAACTTGACAGAATCGGCTTTGGCACCACTTGAAAAGGTAAAGGTGACCATACCGCCAAATCCTTTCATTTGCTTTTTGGCAATTTCATGAAATGGATGATCGGCTAATCCCGGGTAGTACACTCTTTTCACTTTGGGATGATTGTTCAGGAACTCGGCTACTTTCTCACCATTTTCGCAATGTCTTTGCATGCGCAGCGCCAAAGTTTTAATTCCGCGTAAAACCAAGAAGCTATCCATCGGACCCAAAGTAGCACCGGTTGCAAATTGCTGAAAATGCAACTGCTCGCCAAGTTCGGCATCTTTGATTACCAATGCACCGGCGATTACATCCGAATGGCCGCCCAAATATTTGGTAGCCGAGTGCATTACGATGTCGGCTCCTAG
>JADMKR010000248.1 GCA_015478765.1 Flavobacterium sp. | reverse complement strand
CTATTGTTTGGGTTGATTTCGATTATTACAATGTTACTATTTGTGCCGATGTATCTATTTTCGGCTGATTTCGATATTCCGATCGTTATTAATGGCCAGACGATAGAGGAAACCAGATGGTCGGCAAAAGTTGTGGCGATTTTTGCGGGGTTGGGCGGAATTTTATTTTTCTACGGGATATTTCTCCTTCGCAAAATCCTGATATTATTTCAGCAACGGCAGATATTTGTGGACAGTATTGTTCAGAATTTTTATAGAATCGGTTACTGTGTTATCGGTTCAGGATTGTTAACAAATGTTCCGATATATTTTTACAACATTATTGAACGTGGTAACTTCAAGATTGAGATCGTTAGTGGCGGATTTGATTCTTTCATACTATCGATCAGCCTTGGTTTGCTGTTCATGGTAATTGCTGAAATATTTAAACATGCTAAAGTCCTTAAAGAAGAAAATGAATTAACTGTGTAGTCCAGTTGTCATTTTAAATACATACAAATATAAATGCCTATAATTATTAACGTAGATGTCATGCTGGCTAAAAGAAAAATGCGGTCCAATGAACTTGCGGAACGTATTGGGATTACGACGGCTAATCTTTCGATTCTCAAAACCGGGAAGGCTAAAGCGATAAGGTTTTCAACACTTGAAGCAATTTGTGCCGTGCTGGATTGTCAGCCTGCCGATATTATTGAATATGTTCCCAAATCTGACATCGATGAAAACTAAAATCTATCTTATTCTTTTTGCTGTAATTTCGCTCATGGTCACTTTTGCGGCCTGATGGAAGATAACCATTATGCTAATGCCGATGTAATTCTGAGAATTGCCATGTTTACTCAAGCGGCGTTGCTTATATCTTATATTTATATGGCCGGAAAAAAGCCTCATTAATTTATTGGCGACGAATACACTGCTAATCAGTAATTTGTATATTGCAGCAAAGTTAAAAAATGGAATCTGTTTGTTCAAATTGTGATACCGAACATATTTCGGAGTGTAAATATTGTCCTGAGTGCGGTCAGCGGGCGGCATTGCACCGACTCACACTTCACGATATCATACACGAGGCGATCCACTATTTCACTCACGCCGACAAAGGCATTTTCCAACTGATTAAGGCGTTGGCTTTCAAACGCGGGGAAGTAGCGCGTGAATATATTTCTGGCAGAAGGAAGAAGTATTTCCCACCGTTGAATTTCTTGCTGATTATCGCAGCTATTTTCGTTTTTATGGCAACGTTGAACTTGGGCACACCCACGGCGCCGGCGGTGACAACCGGCGAACAGATGGAATTATTTCAATACCGCGCGCATCTGGTAAATGTGTATGTTACCCGGTATTCTAATATAATGGCATTGCTGTCGCTTCCGATAACGTCGTTCTTCTATTGGCTTTTCTACCGGAAACGACCATTTAATTATATTGAACATTTGGTAGCCGGCATGTACATGCTGGGTTTTACGTTGCTGGTTTATACTTTTGTATTACTGCCAATTGAAAATATCTTCAACATTCAGCGCAATGCAATGAAGCTTTTTTTTCTGCTATTTCAGCTGGTTTATTTTACGATGTTTTACGCATCTTTTATGTCGGATGCGAAAAACCGGTTTAGCTGGCGGTCTTTCAGTGCGACTTTTGTCGGGATATTATTCTGGGTGATTTTAACTACTGCAGTGATTCAATTTTATATTATGACCGGTTTTTGGGGATTGGCCGCTTAGGTTATTATTCTGCTGAAATGTTTGATTGCGTAGAATCACGGAGTTTGTTGGCGCCCTAGCCCGGATTGAAATGGCATCCTTTTACGGCGAAGAATGAGGCGTAAAAGATAGAATGGAAAGCCGGAACAGCTTCAAAAAATAGTACACGTTCAAGTAGAAGATACCAGTTACGTCAGGTTCATCTGATTTTGGGAGGTGGCTGGCTGATAATCAATCCACTTCGATTCACCTTTTACGCGTTTATCCAGAATGTCGATATTGAGACGATCTGAGACGTGTTGGGCGAATTTTAATGCGGCATCGGCATCATTGCCAAATCCGAACAATTTCATATGACGATTACCTTTATACCATAAAGATGACTGATATTCACCATTAGCGTCAATATATATTGCGATATATTCAAAATCAGGCGCGATTTTTTGCCGATCAAAGCTAAAGGGTCCGAATTGGCTTCGGGTAATCAATCTATTGGTGTCGACATCAACCAAAATGGTGACCAATCTTGTAAGATAAATTCCAGCGGCCAAACAATAACCAATGCCTGCCAATCCATTTACGATTGACCGCCTGACTTCGTTCACAAGTCCATGCTGAAGAATCACCAATGAGAGCTCGTAACATTTATACAAGACCATAGTAAATAAAACCGCGGCCACTGCCGATTTCCAAAGAGGTCGCTTTCCCTGGCTGATGATAAGCTCGTATTCATGTAGTTCCGGCATGCTCCAAAAATAAATAAAAAAAGCCGGACAATGTCCGGCTCTTCCTTTTGTTTGTTGGTTTTTAATTAGTCAACCAGCACAATTACCTTGTTATCATTCATTTCGATAGTGCCTGAATTAATTGCAAGGGTATAGGTTTTATCATCAACACGCGTAAACTGTGCAGCCGATTCCTTCGAAAATGAAAAGCTGTCGGCTACGATTTTAATCTCGCCGTCTTTCAGGATCGCAACAATTGGCGCGTGATTATTTAATATCTGAAAACTACCTTCAACGCCGGGAAGTGTAACGGAAGTCACAGTTCCTGAAAATAATGCAGCTTCGGGCGATACAATTTCTAATGTCATATTCTTATAGTTTGCAGTCGCAGTCCCAGTCGCAGTACTGTTGACTGAGACTGAGACTGCAAACTGATTTATGCTTCCGCCAACATTTTCTCTCCAGCTTCGATTGCGTCTTCGATGGTTCCTTTCAGGTTGAAGGCAGCTTCTGGAAGGTGATCCAATTCTCCGTCGATAATCATGTTGAATCCTTTGATGGTATCTTTTATATCAACCAAAACTCCAGGGATCCCGGTAAACTGTTCAGCTACGTGGAATGGCTGGGAAAGGAAACGCTGTACACGACGAGCTCTTGATACCGCAAGTTTATCGTCTTCAGACAATTCTTCCATACCGAGGATCGCGATGATATCCTGTAGTTGCTTATATTTCTGCAAAATTTCTTTCACTCTTTGTGCGCAGTCATAATGCTCATCGCCCAAAACTTGTGGTGTCAAAATCCTGGAAGTTGAATCCAAAGGATCTACTGCCGGGTAAATACCAAGCTCGGCAATTTTACGAGAAAGTACTGTTGTTGCGTCAAGGTGGGCAAAGGTTGTTGCCGGAGCCGGATCGGTAAGGTCATCCGCAGGAACGTAAACCGCCTGTACAGATGTGATCGATCCTTTATTTGTTGATGTGATACGCTCTTGCATCGCACCCATTTCTGTTGCTAATGTTGGTTGGTAACCTACCGCCGATGGCATACGCCCTAGAAGTGCCGATACCTCGGAACCTGCTTGCGTAAAACGGAAGATGTTATCGACGAAGAAAAGAACGTCTTTACCTTGGTCTGAACCAGCTCCGTCGCGGAAATATTCAGCTATGGTTAATCCTGAAAGTGCTACACGTGCACGTGCTCCCGGTGGTTCGTTCATTTGTCCGAATACGAAAGTCGCTTTAGATTCGCGCATTCCCGGTTTGTCGACTTTGGAAAGATCCCATCCACCGGCTTCCATTGAATGGATGAACTCGTCGCCATATTTTATAATGCCCGATTCAAGCATCTCACGAAGTAAATCGTTTCCTTCACGTGTTCTTTCACCTACTCCTGCGAATACTGAAAGTCCGCCGTGTCCTTTTGCAATATTATTGATAAGCTCCTGGATAAGTACTGTTTTACCTACACCCGCACCACCGAACAATCCAATTTTACCACCTTTTGCATAAGGCTCGATAAGGTCGATTACTTTGATCCCGGTGAATAAAACTTCGGATGAAGTCGATAGATCTTCGAAACGCGGTGCCGGACGGTGGATTGACAATCCGTTATCGCCTGTTTTTGGCAAATCACCCAAACCGTCGATCGCATCACCGATTACATTGAAAAGGCGTCCGTAAACATCTGGACCAACAGGCATCTTAATAGGATTTCCAGTACCGACTACTTCATAGCCACGGCTAAGACCGTCGGTAGAGTCCATCGAGATGGTACGAACTGTATTTTGACCAATGTGTGACTGGACTTCCAGAACCAATACAGTACCGTCTTTTCTGGTGATTTCAAGAGAATCATAAATCTTTGGAAGCTCTACATTTTCTCCGTTGAATACAACGTCAACAACCGGTCCGATGATTTGTGCAACTTTACCTAAAACTTTTGACATTTGCTTATGTATTTATTTAATAGCATTTTACGTTTGTGAAAAATTAGTTGAGAACCCCGTATTTTTCAGAGTGCAAAGATAATTTTTTCATGTATAATATCAATTATTATTAATCATTTTTTTAGCGAATTATTGACTGAGGTCACAGCGATTCATAAAAAGGCGGGATTATATACAGAAAAACAAAAAAAGCCATCAATAATAGATGGCTTAGTTTAAATATTGAATCTGGTTATGGCAAATCGGCTGCATACTGACCCGAAAAATTCTCGGGGCCGTACTTTCGTAAGGTCGATCCATATTGGGCATTGATAGCGTCAACAAATTTGTTGGCTACATATGCGTTGGCACGAGCCGATAAATGAATGCCGTCCAGTGAGAATGCACCACCCACCGCAAACGACGATGACATATGGTAATTCCCAAAGCGGATTCCGCCATTTGCCAATTGGCGAAGCAACCCATTGGCATCCACAAACGCCAGACCTTTAGCATCAGCAGCCTGTTGGATTATAGCATTAAACGCGGCAGTGGCAGTTGTTATTTCCTGTTGTTCACTAGGAAGCAAAACCCATTTATCCTGTAATGGATATGTTATACCATTTACCGACAGCTGCCCCGCCATTTCTGCTGGAACACCTTGGCTCATCAGAAAATTAAAATAAGGCTGATTAAGAGTGGCAATGACAGTTTGGGCAGGCAAAACAAATAAATCGGCAGCGGTTGCCTGACGTGCCTGACCAAATTGATTTGCCAATACTGCCGCGCCAGGTACATTTGCGGCCTGCAAAACCTGGGCAAGCTGTACCGAAATATTAGGAAGGGACTCATCATGAATCACCATAGCACTTGGTGCCGTAGTCGAGAAAACTATCGATCGTTCTGGTACGCCAAGAAATGTAAAAGCCTGATTTAACTGTCCGAACGTTTGATTTAGCGTTGGAATCATAGGCCCAAAAGCCGGATTGGCTGGCGACAACGGATTGTAAGGTACTGTTCTGAAATGCGGAATATCAACTACATCCGGAATATTCGCAACAACTCCTTTAGCTCCAGCCGAAGTAAGCGTTGTGATAAGTGTATTGTAATATGTATTGAAAAGACCCGTATCGGTAATTGGATTAGTACCGTCGCCACCTGTTGTAGCATAACCCAAAACATCGTTATTCCCGATCCATAATGAAAAGAATGTGGGTTGCTGCGCCATGGCATCCTCAATGACGCTGGCCGTAGGACTTGATCTAAAACGCACAAAATATGGATTTGCAGTTCCGGTTGCTACACCTGTAACATCACCGTAGCCGGGAGCCAATAGATGGAAGCTTTTAGCGCCGGGTACTCCCAGGTTATTGAACGGACCACTTAAGGGAACACCGATTTCGGTTGTTGGTACTCCGCCTGGCAGTGGCACCGGACCAACTCCGTTGAATACCAGTCGCGGACCTGCGATCATGTTGCCGCCAAGCAATAGCCCGCCCACATTGTCATTAGTATACGGGATCTTAAATTCGCCTCCTCCGGCAAGCGCGAACTGATCGGCTAATAATTTAGCGAAGGAATTTTCCTGACCGGCACGAAACAATGCGTTATCACTGTAACCGGCGGTTAGTGAATTTCCGAGGGCGACATAAGTCGAAAAATCGGCTTCACCAGACGTGATCGGCACTTCGGCAACCGACTCGCCAGAATCGTCATCAGAGCTGCATGCCATCAAAGTAAGGGACGCAAACAGCAGGTATTTAATATTCTTTATCATGATTTTTTAATTTTAAAAGTTGTGATTATGGGTTGATGATCCAAGAAACCAAGACTGTCTGTCCAATTCGGCCGGCACCCACTACCTGAAGATAATCGTCCCCGAAAAGATTGGTTGCGCTAGCTTTAAAAACAGACTTGATTGACGGTACAGCATAGCTGATTTGGGCATCAAACACAGTGACTTCTGGTATCATACCATCGGCAAAAGACGACTGCCAAAGATATTCATCACTCCAACGTACGTTAAAGTTAAAGCCGAAATTCTTGAACAGATTAGCATTTCCTAATGATGCTTTTACTCTATGTCGCGGCGTGTTAAATCCTGCGATAAACGAAGGATCTTTTGCCTGATCGAATTCAAATTGTGCGTGATTGTAGTTAACGCCTATTTCAAAGTCTTTATACACTTTCTTACCCAGACCGATACCGAATCCGAATGAATTCACCGTCTCAGTGGTATTGGTATAGACCTGGAACACCCTGCGGTCACCGTTGGCTATAGCTTGTAATCCCCGTAGGACTTCCGGGTTCGAAAGATCGGACCCAACTTCGCCATAGTAAGGATTGATTACCCTGGAGGTACTCATGAAGTCGTTATATACATTGTAATAAGCATTGATGTCAACGGTAAAATCATTGTTTACTACCGACTTATAACCGACTTCAAATGCTTTTACCTGTTCTGGTTTCACCAATGAAATATTTACGATTTCAAGATCGGCCGGATTTTGTGATAATGAGAATGCCTGAACAGATGGAACTGAATAAACATCGGTGTTATAAGCATCGTTTCCTGTCATGGTCACCGTTGCAGGTGCTCCCAATGCCTGGCCACCTGCACTGACATTTAGGGTTTCCACATAGCGATCTAAATTGTCGGGAGACGATCCTATAAGAGCGAATGGACCAAGGTCTAGTCCGATGTATTGATCCTGCGTAGTCGGATTTCTGAATCCTGTTTGGAACGAGACGCGGAAGTTGTGATTTTTCTGAACTCCGGCAGAATACACTAGAGAAACTCGAGGTGACACCTGTCCGTCGAAATTCTGTGATTTATCATATCGCAATGAACCTGTAAATTTCAGTTTTTCATCTGCAAATTTCTTCTGCACCTGCGTGTAGATTCCGTATTCGTTATAACTGATTGGCCCGTCATAATCAGTAAAGATTGTCCCTTTCGAATTAAGTTCGTAATTCCTGAAAGAACCTCCCACCTGGATTTCGGCCACGTCGGTCAATTCCTTAAAATTATAATTTACGTCTGAATGGTACAATTTAGATTCGTCAAGGAATTTTGCGCCGGTACGCAAATCCGGATCATCGGTAACAATGCTTAGCGCGTTATTAAATTCAGCCGTTCCCGGAAGATATCTTGAACTTCCTGTTGGTGCCACTGCAAATTGCGGCAAACCTTGAAGTTGTGTTGGCAACTGATTATAATCGGCGTAATTACGTCCAATTGCAGCCGCTTCCTGCGCATTGGTACCCATAACCGCTCCCGACAATTGATATGCAGTCGCATAATTTGTGAACCACTCCTGATCGGATTTCCACTGACGGTTAACATTCCACGCCGCAAACCTCATGTCATAAGAGTCACCTGCAGTTTCCTGAGTCATATAAACCCTTGCGAAAAAGTTTCGGTTGCGCACTTCCAATTTGCTTTGCTGCATGATGAAGTTCTCCAATCGGTAACGGTTGGCTCCTTGGTAGATAGTGTTACCCATACCTACTTTATGCTGAAGGATGATCTCAAAATCATTCTTCCATGGTTTTGCATGAAGTGAGAAGTCGGCTTTGACGCTTTCGATTTTATTGTCGTTCAAATCGGCTTCGAAATATCCGGTTCGGCTTACTTGGCCAACATTCGGAATAAAAGTCGTAACCTCATCACCATAAATATTCAATCCATCATAGTTCGGGTTGATATCGTGGCCTACACCGCCATTGGTCACACTGCGCTCGTCGCCAGCTACCCATTCGGTCGCCTTCATGAAGGTGAAATTGGCTTTTGCAGCTATGTAATCATTGAACTTGTGAGCTGCGCGAATACCAAAATCGTAGTAATCGTTTGTCCCGGCAAGGTCCTGATATGTTTTACCGTATTTCGCATAAACGCTGATACCTGTAAAATCGAATGGGCTTTTGCTGTTCATGAACAGGATTCCGTTAAATGCGTTGGCACCGTAAAGCGCTGAAGACGCACCCGGCAAAAGTTCGACGCTCTGAACATCAATATCCGATAAACCAATAAGGTTACCCAATACGAAATTCAGTGCCGGTGAGGAATTATCCATACCGTCCACCAATTGCATAAAGCGGGTGTTTGCCACGGTTGCAAATCCTCGGGTATTGATCGATTTGAATGACAAACTACTGGTATTGAAATGTACTTCTTTTAAATTTTCGAGTCCTTCGTAAAAGGTGGCCGATGATGTATTTCGGATCTCTTTCAACCCCATCCGTTCCACTGTTACGGGCGATTCAAGGATCCGTTCCGGGGTTCGCGATGCCGAAACCACAATTTCATTTAGCATTGTCTGCTCTTCGGCCATCGTTACTGTAACGTTCTGATTGTCACTAGTAACATTGACTCTTTGGGTTGCATATCCAATGCTGGTTATCTCTATTATGTACGGAGCGCTGCGCGTTGCAGCAAGGATAAAATTCCCGTCGGTATCAGTAACTGTTCCCGTGGAATCTCCGACGATAATCACATTGGCGCCAACAACGGGAAGATTCGCGTTGTCGGTAACTGTTCCTGTAATTGTACTCTGCGCGAAAGTAACGCCGAAGAATAACAAAGACAAAACTGATAAGTACATTCTCATTTTGGCTAATTTTTGTTGGTTTACTGTGCCAATGTACAAATATTTTGAACATTTGTCAGAAACGTAAAATGATTTTTATTAATACTGTTTTAAACAGAAAAAGATGATAAAAAAAATCTTGTGAAAATGTTAACCTATTCGTAACGAAATGCTCACTTTGATTCTAAATTTACTATGCATACATAGTAAATTGATAAACAATCGAATAATTCGCAATAAAACAAATTCATAAAAAAAGCGGGAACTTAGTCCCGCTTCCTAGAAAATCTATAAAAATATTACTCCACCGTAACCGATTTGGCCAAATTTCGTGGTTGGTCAACGTTACAACCGCGCATTACAGCTATGTGATATGACAATAATTGAAGCGGAATGGTTGTAAGCAATGGCGACAATGCATCGGCAGTATCCGGAACTTCGATCACGTAATCGGCTAAATCGCGCACTTGCGTATCGCCTTTTGTAACTATTGCGATTATGCGGCCGCTTCGCGATTTGATTTCCTGAATATTGCTCACAACTTTGTCGTAGTGCCCCTGACGTGGCGCTATAACGATAACAGGCATCGATTCGTCAATGAGGGCAATCGGGCCGTGTTTCATTTCTGCCGCAGGATAGCCTTCGGCGTGGATGTATGAAATCTCTTTTAGTTTAAGTGCCCCTTCCAGTGCGACCGGGAAATTATAACCACGGCCCAGGTATAAACAATTAGGTGCATCTTTGAATTCGGCCGCAATGGCTTTGGCAACCTCATTGGTTTCTAAAGCTTCTGCGACTTTTTCCGGAATTATCTCAAGTTCCTGAAGATATCGGTGAAAATCTGAATTTGTAAGTGATCCTTTGGCTTTAGCCAATCGAAGTGCGATCATCGTCAGCACCGTAATTTGTGTCGTAAACGCTTTTGTCGATGCTACGCCAATTTCCGGTCCGGCATGCGTATAGGCACCGGCATGGGTTTCGCGTGAAATTGATGAGCCAACCACATTACAAACTCCAAATACAAATGCTCCTCGTTCCTTGGCAAGTTTGATTGCGGCAAGCGTATCGGCAGTTTCGCCCGACTGTGAGATGGCAATGACAACATCACCTTTATTTATAACCGGGTTTCGATATCTAAATTCTGATGCATATTCCACTTCAACAGGGATCCGTGCAAATTCTTCAAAAATATACTCTGCTACAAGTCCGGCATGCCACGAAGTACCGCAAGCCACA
>JADMKR010000247.1 GCA_015478765.1 Flavobacterium sp. | reverse complement strand
ATTACCAGCGGGCGAGGGAGTCAGGGTCGACAATGGTTTCGAACAGGGTATGGATGTTCCGATTTATTACGATCCGATGTTGGCAAAACTAATTGCCTACGGCCAAACCCGAGAAGAAGCAATTCAAAGAATCCTGAAAGCAATTGCCGATTATCGTATCGAGGGCGTGCAAACCACATTGCCATTTGGAACCTTTGTTTTCGAACATGAAGCCTTTCGATCGGGTAATTTCGACACACATTTTGTTTCGAAATATTATGATGCGGCCGCTTTGCAAAAGATTTCTGAAGACGAGGCGAAAATTGCCGCAATGATCGCACTGAAACAATATGTAACCGATCAGAAAATCCTGCGCATACCAAACAAGTAACATACTATGAAATCGAAAATAGATTCGCTTAATAAAAAGATTGCCGAAGCCCGCCTGGGCGGAGGTGAAGAACGTATAGCAAAACAGCACGAAAAGAAAAAGCTCACCGCACGCGAACGCGTAGAATATTTCCTAGACGAAGGTTCGTTTGAAGAAATAGGCATGTTGGTAACGCATCGAACAACCGATTTCGGAATGCAGAAGGAACTGTATTATGGAGATGGAGTGATCACAGGTTACGGAACTGTTAACGGTCGGTTAGTGTATATTTTCGCTCAGGATTTTACGGTCTTCGGCGGGGCCTTATCGGAAACTCATGCCGAGAAAATATGTAAAGTTATGGATATGGCTTTGCGCAATGGGGCGCCAATGATTGGCTTAAACGATTCGGGAGGGGCGCGGATACAGGAAGGAGTGCGATCGCTGGGCGGTTACGCCGATATTTTTCACCGAAATGTAAGGTCGTCCGGAGTTATCCCGCAAATATCCGCAATTATGGGTCCGTGTGCCGGCGGTGCTGTCTATTCGCCCGCAATGACCGATTTCACAATGATGGTGGAAGGCACCAGCTACATGTTTGTTACCGGACCGAATGTCGTAAAAACCGTCACCAACGAAACTGTCACTTCGGAGCAACTGGGTGGTGCGAGCACGCATTCGACCAAATCAGGAGTTGCCCATATTACGTCGGCTAATGATGTTGCCTGCCTTGATGATTTAAAGAAACTGCTGAGTTATCTGCCCCAGAACAATCAGGAACAGCCGCAGAAATTGGAATTTGTGCCAGGAGATGAAATTCGGGAACAACTCACTGATATAATTCCGGATAATCCCAATAAGCCTTATGACATGCACACTATCATAAGCGGGATTATCGATGACGATTCCTTTTACGAAATCCATAAAAACTTTGCTGAAAACATCATAGTAGGTTTTGCGCGTCTGGGCGGAAGAAGTATTGGTATAGTTGCTAATCAACCTATGTTTTTGGCAGGAGTGCTTGACGTAAACAGTTCGGTGAAAGCTGCCAGATTTACGAGATTCTGTGACTGCTTCAATATTCCGCTGCTGGTATTGGTGGACGTACCCGGATTTTTACCCGGCACCGATCAGGAATGGAACGGAATTATCGTGCATGGTGCCAAGTTACTTTACGCTTTAAGCGATGCCACGGTTCCGCGCGTAACGGTTATTACCAGAAAAGCCTATGGCGGCGCGTACGATGTGATGAACTCCAAACACATTGGCGCCGATATGAATTTTGCATGGCCAACTGCCGAAATAGCAGTGATGGGAGCCAAGGGGGCGAGTGAGATTATTTTTAAACGCGAAATCAGTAAGGCCGATGATCCTGAGGCGAAACTACTCGAGAAAGAATCGGAATATGCAGAATTATTTGCGAATCCCTACACTGCCGCGCAGAGAGGATTTGTAGATGAGGTTATTTTGCCACAGGACACGCGACGCAAACTTATCAAAGCTTTTAGTATGCTTGAGAATAAGATTAGTGAAACTCCCAAAAGAAAACACGGTAATATTCCGCTGTAATTAATTGTTGTCGGTAAATCGGAAACCGATTCCGTGCAGGTTTTCAATGGTGATGCCCGGTTCGGATGCGAGTATTTTTCGCAATCGGGAAATAAATACATCCAGGCTTCGGCCCATGAAATAATCGTCGTCACCCCATAAGGTGGTCAATATTTCTTCGCGTTTCAGAACCACATTTTTGTTGTTGAGAAACAGGGCTAACAGTTCTGATTCCCGTTGGGTGAGTTTTATTTTTTTGTCATCGGTAAAGACCAGGTAGTTTTTGCTGTCGAATTTATACTGGCCAACTTCATACAGCGTAGATTCAGCCAGTGTTTGTTTTTGGGATCGTTTCAGGAATATCTCAATTTTAAGCAACAGTTCTTCGATACTGAATGGCTTGACGAGGTAATCATCGGCGCCGAGACGGAGTCCGCGAATACGATCTTCCTTCAATGTTTTAGCCGAAAGAAAAATGATTGGGATGTCGGAATTGACTTTCCTAATTTCGGTTGCAAGCTCGAATCCATCCATTTTTGGCAACATAATATCCAGGATGCAGAGATCGAACTGTCCGTTGTGAAATGTTTCCATAAAAATATTCCCGTCGGCGCAGTGATACACATCGTAGCCGTTTTGTTCGAGATTGTCTTTGGTTAGAAACGCCAGTGTTTCATCGTCCTCGGCGTATATTATTTTGTAATTACTCATTTGTAATTGGAATTTTGATTGCGACTGTAATGCCCGATCCGATATTATTGGTGGCTGATATCTTCCACTGATGCAAGTTGCAAATCTTTTTCACATAATGCAATCCGAGCCCGAATCCGTTTACCTCGTTGCTTTTCTTGTTCGGAATTCTGTAAAAACGGTCGAAGATAAAAGCCAGATTTTTCGGGGGGACGCCAATTCCGTTATCGATAAATTCGAGCTGTAGCGTATTTTTGACGGTAGTGAGACGGATGGTAATTTTGGGTTGTTGTTCGCTATATTTTATCGAATTATCCAATAAGTTGATTACGAGATTGGTCAGGTGGAAAGCATCGGCCTCAATTATATAGTCTTTTTCGGATTCGATCGTAATTTCCGCGTGTTGGTATTGATTGCTTAAATTATCAGCAATATCCTGTAAAACGGGCAGTAATGCAATTGGCTTTTTGTCGGCCGTCATCGGGGCGCTGTCCGACTTGGCTATGTTTAATATTTTCTCGACATGTCCGTTTAACTTGTTGCTTTGCGCGATTATTATGTCGGTGTACTTCTCGAGCTTTTCATCTGATTTTATTTTATCCTGTTTCATCAAATAATTGGATGCAATAAGTATTGACGAAAGCGGTGTTTTAAACTCATGCGTCATATTATTGATAAAATCACGCTGAAGTTCGGAGTATTTCTTTTGTTGGATTATAGTGAATATTGAATAGACATAGACGATAAGAATTATGATCAATGCAAACGACAAGACGAACCAGAAGCGCAATGTGCTGAACATGAAGGAGCTTTCGTTGGGAAAACGGATTGCAAAATAATACACCAGGTTTTGATGTTTTGGAAAATACACCGATGCTGGTTTTGGCGACTTATCAGAGTATGAAACGAAGTTTCCATATACCATTTCGTCGCTTTGACAATCGTACATGGCGTACTCAAAATCGGTTCCGAGATTTATTTTTTCGAATTCGGTTTTTAGATAATATTCTAAGATTTCAGGTTCGAAATCATTGGCTACGTTCACTATATAATAATCGGCCGATACCTTTTGCACCGGGTTTTCAGCGGGAAGTTCGTGGCTTGTCCCTTCATATAGATTCTTGACGACTTCAAGCAAGGCGACGTGAACTTTCTGACTAAACTTGACTTCTTCGATGTTGTAAGCCTGACGGGTCCATAGCAGCTGGGCGATCAGAATACCAACAATGGCGATTAATCCAAGTAAGATAATACTGTTTAAGCGGGTAAGTTTCAATTTCTTCAATTTGGCTGTAATATTACTTTAAAACTAGAGCGCGTTTTTGTCATTAACAAGTCATTAACAAACATTACACAGTGATTAACAAGAGTACTGCGAGGTCTTATCTACATTTGAAAATATTAAAAAAGTAAATAATAATAATAAGATATATGAAATCATTGAAATTTGGAATTGTCGCAGTAGCTTTTGGGCTTATGTCGTTTACAGGTGTTCAAAATGATAACTCACCGGTGGAAGCTTACGCTAAAACAACAGCGGTGGCTTGGAAAGCAGAAATGATTGATGTCGGAAATATTCCACAAGGTACGCCAAAATCAATCGATTTTGAATTCAGGAATACAGGAACAACATCGGTTATCATTACGAATGTGAAAGCGGCTTGCGGTTGTACTGCAACTGAATACACGAAAACACCTGTTAAACCAGGGGAAACGGCCAGCGTTACTGCAGTTTACAATGCGGCTGCAAAAGGCACTTTCCAGAAAACGGTTACAGTAACAACAAATGCCGATGAAGCTCCAACGGTTCTTACTTTTAAAGGAATCGTAATTTAAGATTATAATAAAGGTTGGTTAATTCAAATTGCTCCGGCGCCGAAAGGTACCGGAGTTTTTTTATGTACTATGAATAGCTGGAATAACTGCCTCGCCATATAAATCGAACTCGGTAGCTTCGGTGATCAGCACATTCACAAATTCGCCGGTCTTTAAATATTGTTTGGTGGCGTCAATAAGAACTTCATTATCTACATCGGGGCTATCCGATTCTGTTCGGCCAATGAAATGACTGCCTTCCTTACGATCAATAATACATTTGAAAATTTTACCGATTTTCTCCTGGTTCAATTCCCACGAAATTTGAGACTGAATTTCCATTATTTCGTTGGCGCGCTGCTGTTTTACTTCTGCCGGAACATCGTCAACGAGTGAGAATGCATGAGTGTTTTCCTCATGTGAATACGCAAAACAGCCCAATCGCTCAAAACGCATATCGGTGACCCAATCTTTTAAAATTTGAAAATCGGCTTCTGTTTCTCCGGGATAACCAACGATCAGCGTCGTACGAATTGCAATTCCCGGAACAAGCGTTCTGAAATCCTGCAATAATTTAGTTGTCTTTGCATGCGTGGTGCCGCGCCGCATGGATTTTAGCACCGAATCGGAAATGTGTTGTAACGGAATGTCGATGTAATTGCAAATTTTAGGCTCGTTTTGCATCAGCTCGAGAACGTCCATCGGAAATCCGGTCGGAAACGCATAATGTAACCTAATCCATTCGATTCCTTCCACCTTGGTTAGTTCCTGTAATAGTTCGGCAAGATTTCTTTTTTTATAAAGATCTAATCCGTAGTAAGTAAGATCCTGTGCAATTAAAATCAGTTCCTTTACACCGTTTTTAGCAAGACCTTGTGCTTCTTTGACCAATTTTTCGATAGGCTGTGACGTATGTTTTCCACGCATCAGCGGAATCGCACAAAAACTGCAGGGACGATCACAACCTTCGGCGATTTTTAAATAAGCGTAATTTTTAGGGGTTGTTGTTAATCGCTCGCCTAAAAGTTCATGCTTGTAATCGGCGCCGAGCGCTTTGAGCAAAAGTGGGAGTTCGGTAGTTCCGAAGTACTGATCGACATTCGGTATTTCCTTTTCCAGATCGGGGCGGTAGCGTTCCGATAAACATCCGGTTACGAATACCTTATCGACCAAGCCGCGTTCTTTCTTGTCTGCATATTCCAAAATCATATTCACAGATTCCGCTTTTGCGTTATCTATAAAACCACATGTATTGATTACGATGATGTTACCTTCCTCTGCAGCAGGCGCTTCGTGAGTGACATCCTTACCGCTGGCCTTCAGTTGGCCCATCAACACTTCGCTATCATATACATTCTTGGAACATCCAAGTGTTATGACATTAATTTTATTCTTCTTTAATGTTTTGGTTCTCATGTGGTTGAAAATTGGAGTGCAAAATTACGCTTTTTATCCCGGCTTATACCTTGCGCCCGGAACTTTTATGAATACTTGATTAAAGTGAATAGAAAAAGCCGCTTTTGTGGGAAGCGGCTTTAGCAGGTATTTAAAGAATTAAAGTTGGAAGAGCAAGGACAGTGAAACATTGTGAAATTCGGAATTGATGCGTGCGGCATCGGTCATTCCCGATGTTAAGAACCTTTGATCCATGTCGCGTTCGGCAAAAGAATAGGCCAAATCTAAACGCGTATTTCCAAAATTATAACCTAAACCGGCTGAATATCCGGTAAGATCGCCAATCGTTGAATTATCCTTATACGGACTTTGGTCCATTCGGTATCCGCCTCGCAAACTAAACGCTTTGATCCGATATTCGGCGCCAAGTCTAAGCTCACCCGACATATCCAGCAAATCGCCCATTGAACTGTTCAGATCCACATAATCCGACTTTGGCTTAAATTGCAGGTTGCTATAATCTTTAATGGCATAGTCCATACTTATCAGACCGCGCTTGCCAAATACATATGCAAGGCTGCCAGTCCATTTTGAAGGAGTCTGAATTCGGTACGGAGCGTATAAATTTTCGACATTCGGGTTAATTACATCAGTTGGAAATTCTCCTGCAGCATCGGCACTAACTGCACGCAGACTTTGCATGGTTCTATCGGTGAGGGTTAGCCATGTTGGTGATTCGTATGCAAGTCCAACACGAAAATCCGTAATTTTTGCGATAGCCCCGAGCTGGAAAGAAAACCCATTTCCAAAAGTCTGCAAATCATTATCAAATCGGAGTCGCTGCACGCCCGATGTCGGTGAATTCGTATTGCTTTCGTAAACGCTGGTATGCTGACGATAATCGGTAAAGTGCGAATTTAAGTTGAGGCCGATATAGATCTTATCCTTGTAACTTGTTGCTGCATTAAAAGTCAACTTTCCATTATACCCTGAAGTGAAGATGGTGTTTTCCTGGTAATAATCACCACCGGCAGGAACTAAAGACACATAGTTTCGATTGGTTGATGAATAATCTGAAGCCTGATCGGTCACGAATGCCTGATAGCCAAGAAATGCCTGTTGGGCACCGAAGCCATAATTCTCACCCAAAAATTGATAGAGACTGCTGATTGTCTCACCTGGCTGGGTTTGTAGCAGACTTATATCATATCCGCCGTCAAAATTCGCGAAGTTGAGGAAATAATCACCTACGGATGCGGTCGGATTTGTACCGGCTGAAAAAATGCTGTTATTGAAATTATTCAGGTTGTCGTAGTTGACTGCCAGGCTGAATTTATTCCAACCTTCCGGCTTTCCGTCAAATACGAACACAAAGCCCGCCTGGTTAAGGTCGAATGAATTGTCTGATTCGGTCGTGGATGTTCCAAAATAATTTGATTGGTTCCGCGTACTGGTGTTGTTTAAAGTCAATGCGAGCTGTGAATCGCTGAAAACGGCAGATCCAGCCGGGTTGACTGTGATAGCCGACATATCACCGCCCAATGCTCCGAACGCTCCCGACATGGCCCTGAATCGGGCGGTACCATTTTGATTATCCTGTGAATATCGAAGCGCGTCGCCCATCGATAATTCTTGCGCCTGAGCAGCCATGGATACAAATGCTGTCAGGATTAACATAGTCTTTTTCATATTTTTTGATTTAGGTTCAAAAAAATACCTATGCCTGGACGTTAAAATCAAAACATAGGTATTGTACTTATCATTTGGTTTATCTTCTACCGCCGCCGCCGGATGAACGTCCGCCACCGCCGCCTACGCTACCGCCGGACGATCGTCCGCCGCCACCTGAAGGTCGAACAGTTCCTGAACTGGGTGTGGAGCTTCGTGTAGGTGTATAGGTATTATTTCTTGTGGGCGACTGCGTTTGCGGCCGGGTAGTAGTAGTGTTGTAATTTGGGTTTCGGTTGCCGGTAGTGGTGCGGGTGCGAACAGTATTTCTGGTCGAGGTCGCGTTTTGGTTCCGTGTTCCGCTGTAGGTACTGTTGCGTGTATTGGAATAATTTGGGTTGACTCTTCTACCGGTGGTATACGTTCTGTCGGAAGTGTTCCGAGCCGATCGGCCATACATATCGTTTCGAACGCCACGAATTCCGCTGTTATGTGAATAGTGATTAGGGTAATAGTGTCCGTAGCCTGCCCAGCCGTAATTGGGTCCGTACCAATTGTTCCATCCCATTCCCCATCCGGGACCGTACCAGCTATTCCATCCCCAGCCATAGCTTGGTCCATACCAACTGTTCCAACCCCAGCCGGTGTTCCATCCCCAGCCGCCGTACCAGTAATTGTTCCACATCCCATAACCCCAGTTATTGTCATAGACATTGATGGTTATGTTGTCATTGTCATTTCCCCAGCCCGGATTTCCGGTCGCGTACTGCACGGAAGAGTCGTTTTCTGTACGGTAATTTTCTACATCAGTAAAAATTTCGGCTTCTTCACTGTCGTCGGTGAAAGAGCCGAAATAATCTTTATAGTATAATTCGTTGGATGCGGTTTGCTGCACCACCTGTCTATCGGAAGAGCTGCCATATATGCCATCTTGATCCTGATATGAACGCTGTGAACTGCACGAGGCAATCAAAAAAGTCAGAATTGTTAAAAGCGAGAATTGAGGAAAGGCGCCCGTGAGAATGTATTTAGTTTTCATATCTATAGCATTTTTATTGTTGGACTATACAAAAATAGTTAGTTTTGCGGAACAATTGAGTTAAAAAAAAATAAACAATATTTGTGCCAATTTTCGCTATGAGTAAGAACCTTACTACGAGATCTGAAGATTATTCTAAATGGTATAACGAGCTGGTTGTTAAGGCCGATCTTGCCGAAAATTCCGGTGTGCGTGGATGTATGGTAATAAAACCTTACGGATATGCCATTTGGGAAAAAATGCAAAGTGAATTGGACCGGATGTTTAAAGATACCGGACACCAAAATGCGTATTTTCCACTTTTCGTGCCGAAAAGCATGTTTGAGGCAGAAGAGAAAAATGCTGAAGGTTTCGCCAAAGAATGTGCGATCGTCACTCATTACCGTCTTAAGAATGATCCTGATAATCCAGGGAAATTGATGGTTGATCCCAATGCAAAATTGGAAGAAGAACTGATTGTCAGGCCAACGAGTGAGGCCATTATCTGGTCGACGTATAAAGGATGGGTGCAATCTTATCGCGATTTGCCTTTATTGATCAATCAATGGGCAAATGTGGTGCGCTGGGAAATGAGGACGCGTTTATTTTTGCGCACTGCAGAATTTCTATGGCAGGAAGGACACACGGCACATGCAACCCGCAGCGAAGCAATATCGGAAGCAGAGCAAATGATGAATGTATATGCCGACTTTGCCGAAAGGTTTTTGGCGATGCCAGTCATAAAGGGATTAAAAACGGAGAGTGAGCGATTTGCAGGTGCAGAGGAAACGTATTGCATCGAGGCTTTAATGCAGGATGGTAAGGCTCTACAAGCCGGAACATCGCATTTCTTGGGTCAAAACTTCGCAAAGGCTTTCGATGTAAAGTTTGCGAATGCAGAAGGCAAACAGGATTTTGTGTGGGGAACTTCATGGGGCGTTTCAACCCGTTTGATGGGTGCTTTAGTGATGACCCATTCAGATGATAAGGGACTTGTGCTGCCGCCAAGTATCGCTCCTATTCAAGTCGTAATTGTACCAATTCATCGCACCGATGATCAGTTGGCTGAAATTGGTGTCCTGGCAATGCAGTTGTCAAAGGAATTGCAGAATCTCAATATTTCTGTCAAATATGACGACCGCACAACTCAAAAGCCGGGATTCAAATTTAATGAGTATGAATTGAAAGGAGTTCCTGTGCGCATTGCGATAGGACCGAAGGATTTGGAAAATGGCACTTTTGAAGTTGCCCGACGTGATACGCTTACAAAGGAGATTGTAGGAAAAGATTCCATAGTTGGTTTTATAAGGGATTTACTGACGCAAATGCAGCACGATTTGTTCGAGCGGGCGCGTACATATCGCGATCAAAATATTACTCTTGTGGAGGACTTTGAAGCCTTTAAAGATATATTGGAAAATAAAGGCGGATTTATATCGGCTCATTGGGACGGAACATCTGAAACAGAAAACAAGATCAAGGATTTAACCAAAGCGACGATTCGGTGCATACCATTGGAGCAACCCTTGGAAGAAGGTAAGTGTATTTTGACCGGAAATCCCTCGCAAAGGCGTGTATTATTTGCAAAGGCATATTAATTTTAAAAAAATGTCGGGTAACTATTGTGCGAGTAAAAAATAGTTGTATTTTTGCATCCGCATTACAGAAGCAAGGCCCGTTCGTCTATCGGTTAGGACGCCAGGTTTTCATCCTGGTAAGGGGGGTTCGATTCCCCCACGGGCTACAAATTCAGTTTTACTGAAAAGAGCGAAGGCCTTAGAAGAACAATGGTCCGTTCGTCTAGGGGTTAGGACGCCAGGTTTTCATCCTGGTAACAGGGGTTCGATTCCCCTACGGACTACA
>JADMKR010000246.1:5173-10648 GCA_015478765.1 Flavobacterium sp. | reverse complement strand
ATAGCGTCAATCGCCTGATCGATGTGCAGCTCGCGCTTCTTGCCATCACTGCCTACGCGGTCAAAATCATATATTCGGTAGGTTATATCGGATGTTTGCTGAATCTCGGCCAATAATATACCCGCACCAATTGAATGGATTGTTCCCGTTTCAAGAAAGTAAACATCGCCGGGCAGAACCGGAAACTGGTTTAATATTTCTGGTAAAGACTGGTTCTCGAGATGGTGTAGATATTGGTCGGCCGATGCATCGCCTTTAAATCCGATGATCAAATTGGCACCGGGATCGGCTTCCAGAATATACCACATCTCGGTTTTGCCGAACGAATTATGGCGTTGCTTGGCGAGTTCGTCGCTGGGGTGAACCTGAATCGACAAATCATCTTTAGCATCAATGAATTTAAACAGAAGCGGAAACTGGTTCCCGAACTGCTTAAAAACCGATTCGCCCAATATTTCAACAGGAAATCTATCGATGAGATGCTGCAGCGATTCTGACTCATACGCGCCATTTGCAATTATACTTACCGAACCGGGAACAGTAGAAAGTTCCCAGCTTTCGCCCACATTATCAACAGCGGCCGGCTTGCCCAGCACCGATTTCAATTTATGACCACCCCAAATGTTTTCCTTTAGGATGGGCTCGAAATGCATCGGATAAGATTTAAATGACATAATTCATGCTTTGATGGTGGTCGCCCCTAGCCCCGACAGAGCCGGTATCCTCGCAGTGCAACGGAGAGATAAAGGCGATGGCGGGAAAAAGCTCCTGATTATTTTCCTCTATAAGTTACTGAATTCCGAGGAGTTTCAAACAGTGTAATTTCCAATTCGTGGTCGGGTGCCAGCCGTGGCCGTATTTTGTTCCAGATTACGATCGCGATATTCTCGGCAGTCGGGTTTAGATCGGCAAATTCAGGCACGTCCAGGTTCAGGTTTTTATGATCGAAGGCGGCCTCCACTTCGTCGGCAATTAGGGCACTCAGATCTTTGATATCGATTACATATCCGGTCTCGGGATCGACATTACCGGTGACGCTTGCGATGAGTTCGTAATTATGTCCGTGAAAGTTCTCGTTGTTACATTTGCCAAAAACCCGATCGTTTTCCTCCCGGCTCCAGTCTTTGCGGTACAAACGGTGCGCTGCATTAAAATGGGCTCTCCTACTGACGGTGACTTTCATATGTTAAATTTGGTGTTCTTCAATGTAGTGATAAAATTCGTCGAAAATGATCCGGAACCAAACCGTATATTTCCCGGGATTATTGGCCATATCATCTTTAACATCGGCGATCGCCATCCATTTCCAGCTGGCGACTTCCTCCGGGTTGATATTGGGAAAGTCATTGTAATAACCAATCATCACGTGATCCAACTCGTGTTCCGTAAGGCCGTTGTCGAATGGCGCTTTATAAATAAAATGGAACAGTTCGCGCAATTCGGTCACGAAACCCATCTCCTCAAAAAGGCGCCGCTTCCCCGCTTCGATATTAGTCTCGCCCACGCGCTGATGACTGCAACAGGTGTTGGTCCACAACAACGGCGAATGATACTTGTGCTGAGCTCGCTGCTGAAGCATGATTTCGTTATTGTCATTGAGAATGAAGACCGAAAAAGCCCGGTGCAACTGTGCTTTCTGATGGGCTTCCATTTTTGGCATAGTGCCAATCGGATTGTCGTGCTGGTCAACAAGGATTACATTTTCTTCGGTCATAATTTTCAAAACTCCCCAAAAATACGAAAAAAGTACTGCTTTAATCGGCATTTTGATTTTTAGTAAAAGTTTAACCCGTTCCGATTTTTGCGGTCGTGGCCAACTTTTATCGGGCTTATAACACAAAATAATTATATTTGAAAAATATACCATTTATATGCTTCTGCGTTTCTTGCTTTTTTTATTGCTGATGCCATTTTCGGCGACTGCTCAACTTTCACCCGAGGTCAGTTCTGTGGTCGAGAGACTCAGTGTAGACACCGACTTTGCAGAGAATGCTATCAGCCCCCAATCACAGGTAACGATTGATAACAAGTTCAGATCTTTGGCGGGAATTGCGACCAACGGCGAGCTGTTTTACGTCGCTTCTACCGGCGATGCAGTGTTGAAAGAATGTGCCGCGGCCGAACTGGTGGAACGAAAATCGGACAGCCTGACTTCGCTGTTCACGAAATATCTCGATCATACCAATCAGTTTGATGTTTTAATGGCAGGAAAAATTGTCACCACATCGCATGCGGCCCAACTTTTCAGGCGCGTGGCCTGGCAGAAAGAAAAACGGTTGCGTCGCGAATATTACGAACGTACAACAAGTGGTGATGAATTGGTTGAGATTAAGGTCTTGTTCGGACGGGAATTTGCAACCCGATGGTCTGTCAAAGAAGCCGACAGCGTTATGAACCAAATGATGGCCCATGCTTTGGCCAGCGACGATATATCGGTCAGGATCCTGAATGATATTTTGGAAATAAACAATTACAAAACCTCCGATTACCAACGAATTAAACACTTCTCCCGCAAGTATCAGACCCCGCAAATCCTTGCCGCATTGGCTGCATATAAGAATCCCGCCGACATATCGTTTCTGAAACTGCATATCGACCGCGCCTTCATCGCCATTTCGCTCTTCCCCGACGCTACTTTACTGCCGGTGTTGAAATCTAGAATGCTCAACTCATTTGCCGATCCGCAATATCAGGATGCGATCGCTTCCTTTAAAAATGCTGAAGCGCGCGCAACTTTGGAAACAATCTCCCAAAAATTGGTGGCGACTCACCACGACGAGTCGGACCGGGCCGAAAAAATGCTGCGTCTGTATAATATTATCGAAAAGAAAAATTGCAGGCTGTACGAACCGCTTTTGGAACGACTGCAAAAATATTAGTTCAAAATCCCCAACGATTCGCCGATTTTTAGCGCGCATTTTTCACCGTCAATTGCCGCCGATATGATTCCGCCTGCATAACCGGCTCCTTCACCGCACGGATACAAACCCTTAATTTGAATGTGTTCCAGCGAATCATTGTCACGCGGAATCCTCACCGGCGAACTGGTGCGTGATTCGGGAGCGTGGAGAATCGCTTCATTGGTGAGGTATCCGCGCATCGACTGTCCGAATGCGGTGAAACCCTGACGCAGTATCTGGGTAAGGAATCCCGGGAAAACCTCACCCAATTCCACCGAAGTTGTTCCCGGAACATACGATGTTTTTGGGATGCTTGCTGATAATTTCGATTGCGTGAAATCGATCATCCGCTGTGCCGGCACACGTTGCGTTTGCCCAGCGAGATGCCACGCTTTTTGCTCGATACTCTTTTGAAACTCCATACCGGCAAGCGCTCCAAATTTGGCAAAAGGCTTGAAATCTTCCGGCTTGAGTTCGATGACGATTCCCGAATTTGCCGTTGGCTGATCGCGTTTTGAAGGCGACCATCCGTTGGTTACGACTTCCCGCGGACTCGTAGCACACGGCGCGATCACGCCACCGGGGCACATACAGAATGAATACATTCCGCGGCCGTTGACTTGTTTCACGATCGAATAGGGTGCCGGCGGCAGAAATTCGCCTCGGTAATCGCAGCTGTATTGGATTTTGTCGATGAGTTCCTGCGGATGTTCGGCGCGAACGCCAATAGCGAATGGTTTTGCCTCGATGTGGATTTTTTTGCGGTCGAGCAACTCAAAAATGTCACGTGCCGAATGTCCGGTGGCCAGAATAATTTTATTGGCCTGAATGATATCGCCTGATTGGGTTACCACGCCGGTAACAGCATTGCTATTAATCAGTATGTCGGTTACGCGCGTTTCGAACAGCACCTTTCCCCCCGATGCGATGATACGATCGCGCATGTCGCTTATGATTTGCGGCAGTTTATTGGTGCCGATATGTGGATGGGCGTCGATCAGAATATCTTCGGTAGCGCCGAAGGCGACAAATAGTTCCAGGATGCGTTGCACGTCGCCGCGCTTTTTGGACCGCGTGTATAATTTGCCATCAGAGTAAGTGCCGGCTCCACCTTCACCGAAACAATAATTCGAATCGGGGTCGACAATGTGATCGCGATTGATCGCTTTCAGGTCGCGTCGCCGGCCGCGAACATCTTTGCCGCGTTCGATGATGATGGGCTGCAAACCCAGTTCAATTAGCTGCAGCGCTGCGAACAACCCGGCCGGGCCAGCCCCAACGATAATTACGGGTTTGGAATTTTCGACATTGGGATAGTCGGGCAACTCCATTTTTCGCGGCTGAAACGGTTCGCCCGCCATATAGATTGCGAGTTTCAAATTGTATTTGATCGCTTTTTGACGCGCATCGATGGAACGTTTTACAACCGACACATGAGCGATATCGCTTGTGCTTACTTTCAGCAGCGAACAAAGATGTTGCTTGAGCAATGGGCCGCTGGCGGCGATTTCGGGTGCAACTTGCAGCAGTAATTCTTTTGGCATTTTGCAAAGGTAGGGAAAAGTCGAAAGTCGAAAGTGGAAAGTGGAAAGGGGTTAGGAGTTAGGGGTTAGGGGTTAGTGGTCAGTGGTTAGTGTAAACATAGTTATAAGAACACGATTTAAGTTTGTATCACATTTTAGTCAAGACCTGTCGGGGCCAGATATCTAAAGCTGAAAGCTGACCGCTGACCGCTGCCAACCGTAAACCCTAAACCCAATCCCGCGTTAGGGATCGCAGCGACCCGAGCCAAGGCGAACTGGCGCAGCACATCCTTTTTTGCAGCGCAGCGGAGAAAAAGATAAAGCGCAGAGCCCGGCCGACGGCAACGCCCAAAATACTTAAATTTGCATTATGAGAAAGATAAAAATGATTTGGGATTTTCGTGGGCCGGATTCGGAAAAAACTGCTGAGCATCACGAGAAGCATTTGAAGGAATACATCGCCGCAGAGAAATTGCCGTTGAATATCACTGGTCTTGAGCTGATCAATGATATGCATTCGATTGCCTATATGGTGGTGACCGATGAGCATCTGGTTTTAGTGCGCGATAGGTTGAAGCCGCATCGGGCGGAGCTTTTCCAATAATCAGTTTCCGGCGATTCGCCTGAACAACCTGCTTAAAATTTCGCCGGCTTCGCGACTTCCTTTTTCGACTTCGCGTGCCGTGACGGTACTGCCGTCATCGATGAGTTCATAGCTGAACACAAATTCGGGATTATTTACATCGTTGTTCATCGTGCCAAACCTCAGGTCGTTGAAGTATATTTTTTGGTTGCGCTTTGTGATCACATACCATTCTTCCGATATTTTTATGAGGCGACGTACAGTCTCGCTATTGGTCATATCGCCAAGAAGTTCTGCTCTACGCGGGTAAAAATCATACTTTATGGGCGATGAATCAAAAAAGGAATAATCGGCTAAAAGATAACCGTTGGCCACCTTAACGTTGGCGTTCCACAAAATGGTTGTCAGCGGTGCGGGTTTGACAATTATCGATTCGTATGGAATATCACTCATCTGGAGCGCTTTCTCG
>JADMKR010000246.1:0-5163 GCA_015478765.1 Flavobacterium sp. | reverse complement strand
TTTTCGAATTTGCCGATCGCGATTTGTTGCAAAACGACCGTCAGCATCAAATAGGAAGTACTGATGATTAAGCCCAGCCGGTTCCATTTCCGACGCCTTTCGCTTGTTCGCGGTTGGCGCATGGCGGCAATCAGGCAAAACAAAAATGGCAATGTGTACAGCGGATCGACCACAAATATTGTCTGCCACGCGATGCGGTGGTCAAGTGGCCAGAGCAATTGCGTTCCCCAGGTTGTGAATGCATCCAGTAATGCATGTGTGAACAAACAGAGAAAAGCCATTAAAGTCGCTTGTTTCCATGCGACATTGGTACGGCGTTCCATACTTTTTATCGCCCATCCGAGTAGCGGAGAAAAGAGAATAAAAAACAGTATCGAATGGCTGAATCCGCGGTGGATTTCGATGGCCGTCAGCGGATCTACAAAATTGCCGACCAGTACATCAAGATCGGGGATTGTGCCGATGATTCCCCCGTATAAAACCGCACGGTTTCCAATCTTTTTGCCAAGAACGGCTTCGCCTACGGCGGCCCCGAGGATTATTTGAGTTAGTGAGTCCATTAGGGGTTAGGAATTTAGGAGATAGGAATTAGGGATTAGGGGTTAGGAATTAGGGGTTAGGGGTTAGGGAGAAAATTTGCATATTATGAAACTTTCAACTTTTCAAACCTTTTAACTTCCGCTTAATTAGCTACTTCGCTTATAAACTTTATTCGCATCAGTCGCAATTCATCCACATCGTAATCGCCTTCAAATTCCTTTAATGCCACATCGATGCGATCGGATTCGGATTCCATGAAATATTCCTGGATCTCTTCCTGTTGCTCGTCGTCCAGCATGTCGTCGATCCAATATTTAATATTTAGTTTAGTCCCTGAATAAACAATCTGTTCCATTTCCTTCAACAGCGAATCCATTGTAAGTCCCTTGGCGCGAGCTATGTCATCTAGTGACAATTTACGGTCTATATTCTGGATGATATACAATTTATTGGCCGAGTTGGCACCTGTTGATTTTACAACCAAATCGTCTGGTCGGGTGATGTCGTTATCATCTACATATTTTCGGATCAGATCCACAAAATCTTTTCCATATTTCTTGGCCTTGCCTTCTCCTACCCCGTGGATCCCGGTGCCGAGTTCCTCCAGTGTGATTGGATATTTCAGTGCCATGTCTTCAAGCGATGGATCCTGAAAGACAACGAATGGAGGAACTCCGAGTCGTTTGGCGACTTTCTTCCGAAGATCGCGCAGCATGGCCATCAGTGCTTCATCGGCGGTAGCTGTCGCTTTGGAAGCCGTGACGATCGCGGTATCTTCGGCTTCGTTATACTCATGGTCTTCCGACATCATGAAGGAAACCGGATTTTCAATGAAATCACGTCCTTTCTGAGTTGTTTTCAACACGCCATAAGTTTCTATGTCTTTCGACAGATAGCCTTCCACAAGGACCTGGCGGATGAGGGCCATCCAGTATCTTTCATCGAAATTGGCGCCGCTGCCAAAAAACGGCTGCGTGTCGGTGCGATGCGCCTTGATCACAGCGTTGACTTTGCCAATCAGCGTAAAAATTATTTCTTTGGATTTGTATAGGAACTTGGTGTCGCGTACAACTTTAAGCAATGTCACCACCTGGTCTTGTGCTTCTACTTTTGTTTTTGGATTTCGGACATTGTCATCCATATCGGCACCTTCACCGGTTTCGCTGTCGAATTCCTCGCCGAAATAATGCAGCAGGAACTTACGACGCGATATGGAAGTTTCGGCGTAAGCCACCACTTCCTGAAGCAGTGCAAATCCAATTTCCTGCTCAGCTACTGGTTTTCCCGACATAAATTTTTCGAGTTTTTCAACATCCTTATAGGAATAATAGGCAAGGCAATAACCTTCGCCTCCATCGCGTCCGGCACGACCGGTTTCCTGGTAGTAACTTTCCAGTGATTTCGGAATATCGTGATGGATCACAAAACGGACATCGGGCTTGTCAATTCCCATCCCAAACGCTATCGTTGCCACCACCACATCGACATCCTCCATCAAAAACATGTCTTGATGCTTTGCTCTCGTTTTGGCATCAAGGCCTGCGTGATACGGCACGGCACTGATTCCGTTAACCTGCAGAACCTGCGCAATAGCTTCTACTTTCTTTCGGCTAAGGCAGTAAATGATTCCCGATTTACCTTTGTGCTGGCGGATAAACCGAATGATGTCGGCTTCGATGTTTTGGGTCTTGGTGCGAACTTCATAAAACAAATTCGGACGGTTGAACGACGCCTTAAAAGTGGCGGCATCGGCCATGTCGAGATTCTTCAATATGTCCTCCTGAACTTTTGGAGTGGCAGTTGCGGTAAGTCCGATCACAGGTATATCACCCAACTGGCGTATAATATGCTTAAGATTTCGGTATTCCGGCCGGAAGTCATGGCCCCATTCTGAAATGCAATGCGCTTCATCAATCGCCACAAACGACAACGGAACTGTTTTTAGGAACGCGACATTATCTTCCTTAATAAGTGATTCCGGGGCTACGTATAATAATTTGGTCACACCCGATGTAATGTCTTTTTTGACCTGTGCCGTTTCGGCTTTGGTCAGCGAGGAATTAAGTACATGCGCAATTCCGTATTCAGACGAAAGACTCCGAATAGCATCGACCTGGTTTTTCATCAGCGCAATTAGCGGGGAAACCACAATGGCGGTTCCTTCCTGAATCAGTGCCGGCAATTGGTAGCATAGCGATTTCCCGCCGCCGGTGGGCATGATTACGAATGTGTTTTTTTTTGAAAGAATGCTTTTAATTACCTGCTCCTGAAGACCTTTAAACTGGCTGAAACCAAAATGCTTTTTAAGTTCCCTGTATATGTCAATTTCGGGTGAATTCATTCTTTGTTAAGGGTATTTTATATAAATTTGCAACCACATAAAGATACAATTTTCTTTTACACTTACAACTTAATAAACCCCGGTTTGATTTCAAAAGAACAGATTCTCGCTGGCGCCAAACGCACAATTTTAGCCGAGAGTGCAGCTATCTCAAAACTCGAGAGTTACCTGGATGATGATTTCGCAAGTGCCGTTCAGGTGATCGCATCGACGCGCGGTAGAGTGGTAATAACCGGCATAGGCAAAAGTGCGATCATCGCTCAAAAAATAGTTGCTACACTGAATTCCACCGGCACGCCATCAATGTTCTTACACGCATCTGAAGCGATTCACGGCGACCTTGGAATGGTGCAGCCGGACGATGTAGTGATTTGCATCTCGAAAAGCGGCAACAGCCCGGAAATCAAAGTTTTGGTTCCGATATTGAAACGTTTCGGGAATACCTTAATAGCCATCACCGGAAATATTACGTCATTTCTTGCCAAAGGATCCGATTATATACTGAACACCACTGTCGATTCTGAAGCCTGCACCATAAACCTGGCACCAACAAGCAGTACTACTGCCCAATTGGTGATGGGCGACGCAATTGCGGTTTGCCTGATGGAAATTCGCGGTTTCACGCCGGCCGATTTTGCCAAATACCATCCCGGTGGCGCATTGGGCAAGAAATTATTGCTTCGCGTGGGCGATATGCTCGACCGAACACATAGACCTATGGTTTCGCCCGATGCTGCGATCAAGACCGTTATTGTGGAAATTTCCGAAAAACGACTCGGCGTTACTGCCGTAGTTGAAGATAATAAAGTTATAGGTATCATTACCGATGGCGATATTCGCAGAATGCTGAACAACCGCGATACATTTGCCGATCTTACCGCCTCCGATATAATGACCAAAAATCCGAAAATGATTCAGACAACCGACATGGTTATTGACGCTTTGAATACGCTTGAGGACTTCTCGATTACGCAACTCGTAGTTTTACAAGATGATGAATACCAAGGCATACTGCACCTTCACGACATATTAAAAGAGGGAATAGTTTAATGGCAAAAAAAATTAAAAGCACTTCCGACGAAATGTCCTTCCTTGACCATCTCGAAGATTTGCGATGGCTTTTGGTGCGCAGTACGATCGGTGTCCTTGTAGCCGCCATTGGGCTGTTTTTCGTCAGTGAATACATCTTTGACGAGCTTATTTTCGGCCCCACAAAAGCGAATTTCATTACCTACACGGTAATGTGCGACATTTCGCGATATTTCGGTGCCGGCGACGCAATCTGCATAACGGAAATCCCTTTTTATGTTCAGAATACCGAAATGGAAGGCCAGTTGAGTATCTTGATTTGGAGTTGCATTACCGGTGGTTTCATCGTGGGCTTTCCTTATGTGCTTTGGGAAGTCTGGAAATTTATCAAACCTGCTTTATATGATGCTGAACGGCACAGTGCCAAGCTTTTCATCACATCGGCATCGTTGCTGTTCTTTCTGGGCGTATTGTTTGGTTATTACATCATCATTCCGCTATCGGTGCATTTCTTCGCTACTTTTACGGTAAGCAGCATCATCCAAAATGAATTCAACCTGTCGTCGTATATCGGACTTATAAAAACGTCGGTTCTTGCATGCGGACTACTATTCGAACTGCCGATCATCATTTACTTTTTAAGCCGATTGGGTTTAATTGGTCCGCAGTTTCTTCGCACCTACCGACGTCACGCACTGGTGATAATCCTCATTCTGGCAGCCATTGTGACCCCGCCAGATGTGATCAGCCAGATCATCGTAACTATTCCGCTGATGGTGATTTATGAAATAAGTATTTTTATATCGGCCGCAGTAACCAAAAAATTAGAGAAAGCAAATGAGTGATATTGTAAGTGAATTCAATGATTACCGTTCGCGCATGAACGAAAAATTGCTGGCCGACAACAACAAAGTCGTCAAGCGGATTTTCAATCTCGATACCAATGCGTATGCAGAAGGAGCGCTGGACGTGAAGACAAAAGAACTACTCGGCTTGGTGGCATCGGCAGTTTTACGATGCGATGATTGCGTTCGATACCACTTGGAAACCTGCCATAAAGAAGGAGTGACCAAAGAAGAAATGATGGAATCGATGGCGATTGCAACTTTGGTGGGCGGTACGATCGTTATTCCGCATTTGCGGCGCGCTTATGAATTTTGGGAAGCCTTGGAGAATCACAATTTGGAAATTTGATAATGTGGAAATTCGAAAATGAAAGAATTTCCGGAATAATAACATTTTGTTAAGTATTG
>JADMKR010000245.1:7729-10751 GCA_015478765.1 Flavobacterium sp. | reverse complement strand
TAAAACGTCATAAAACATAAAGCCCGCGAATAGCGGGCTTTTATCTTAATAAAAGGAAAGATTATTCTCCTAAAAACGGATATCTGTAATCGACTGCCGTCACAAATGTTTCTTTAATCGTTCGCGGCGATACCCATCGGAGCAGGTTCAATGCCGATCCCGCTTTGTCGTTGGTTCCGGACGCTCTCGCACCGCCAAATGGCTGCATTCCTACAACGGCTCCGGTTGGTTTGTCATTGATATAGAAATTTCCTGCCGCATTTTCAAGCGCTTTGGTTGCTTCGGCGATTGCGTAGCGATCCTGGCTGAAGATTGCGCCGGTCAAAGCATATTCTGAAGTGCCGTCAACAAGTTTCAAGGTTTCCTTCCATTCCACGTCTTCATAAACGTAAATACTAATCACAGGACCGAACAATTCAGTGCAAATGGTTTCGTATTTCGGGTTTGTCGAAACAATAACTGTTGGTTCGATGAAATATCCTTTCGATTTGTCGTAATTACCGCCGATGATAATTTCGGCATCCGAATCTTTTTTAGCCTGGTCGATATAACCTGCAAGCTTGTCAAACGAACCTTCATTGATTACCGCAGTGATGAAGTTCCCAAAATCTTCCGGCGAACCCATTTTCATCGATTTTGCATCTTTGATCAATTCTTCTTTCACTGCCGGCCACATACTTTTTGGAATGTAAGCTCTGGAAGCGGCCGAGCATTTCTGGCCCTGATATTCGAAAGCGCCACGAATAATTCCGGTGACTACCTGTCGGACGTTGGCACTTGGATGCGCCAGGATGAAATCTTTTCCTCCGGTTTCACCAACGATGCGCGGATAGGTCTTATAATGGGAGATACGGGTTCCGATTTCTTTCCAGATATTGTTGAACACCGTGGTAGATCCCGTGAAGTGCGTTCCCGCAAAATCTCGGCTGTCAAAAATTGTTTTGCTGATCATAGCCGAATCGCCATAAACCACATTGATTACGCCGTCGGGAACTCCGGCTTCTTTGAAAACATCGATGATGACTTTGGCAGAATATATCTGATTATGCGTTGGTTTCCAGATTACGACGTTGCCCATCATCGCGGCGCTTGCCGGTAAGTTTCCAGCGATGGCCGTGAAGTTGAACGGAGTGATCGCATATACGAAGCCTTCCAATGGGCGATATTCTACTCGGTTCCACATATCGGAAGTCGATTTTGGCTGATCGTTGTAAATTTCAGTCATGAACTGGACATTGTAGCGAAGGAAATCGATTAGCTCGCAGGCAGCGTCGATCTCGGCCTGATAGATTGTTTTCGACTGGCCTATCATGGTGGCGGCATTGATGCGCGCCCGGTAAGGCCCGGCGATCAGTTCGGCGGCTTTTAAGAAAATCGCGGCACGGTGTTCCCACGGCAAATCGCCCCACGCTTTTCTCGCTTCGAGCGCAGTGGAAATGGCTTGTTCGACGTGCGATTTTTCGCAAGTATGATAGTGGCCTACGACATGTTTGTGATCGTGTGGTGCCGATATATCTTTGGTTTTTCCGGTTCTGATTTCTTCTCCTCCGATGTAGAGCGGGATATCAACTTTTGAATTCCACATTTCCTTATAGGTGGCAAGCACTGCAGCTTTTTCGGGTGAATTGGGGGCGTATGATTTAACAGGTTCGTTAACGGCGTTCGGCACGTGAAAAATTCCTTTTGGCATAAGTTCGGAGTTAAATGATTAGACAATGCGTTTAACTTTCAGTTGTTTAAACGGAAATGCAAAAATACGAATGTTGAATTGAAATTCAGCCAATAAAAACCAAAAGCATCGACCTTGATTCAACACCTAGCCCCGGTAGGAGTGAAAGCCATTTTGCGGCGCGGGCTATTTTTTGCCGCGGTAAAAAAGCGACTGCAGGAGCTCTTTTTAGCGCATGCAAATAAAGGCCGGGCAATAAATGCTGAAACGGATAACGGGAACGGCTTCTAATTCAGTGCAAACGGAGCGCTGAGCCTGAATGTGGGGACGATAACGCTGAAATTGCGCGTCGAGGTGAAATTGATCATGTTGAAGTAGCCTTTCATAGCTCCAAACGGCGATGACAGCAAACAACCTGAATTGTATTTGTGACTTTCACCCGGTTTCAACACAGGTTTCTTACCAATAACGCCTTCGCCATCGACGACTTCCAGTTCATTCAACGAATCATAAATTTCCCAGTGGCGGGAGATGAGCTGAACAGAATCCTTGCTGTGGTTTTCGATGGTTATTTCGTAGCTGAACGCGAAATGGATTTTGTAGTTCTTGAAGTAAGTACCTTCAAAACTGGTCAAAACCGAAATCTTAATCCCGCGTGTAATTTGTGTAACCATGTCCGATTTTATATTGTAAGGGCCTCAAATTTACAAATTATAAGTATGGAAGGCTAGTTTGCTGCGCAAATTTTTAACCTTTAGTTGGTTATGTCGATAGACGTTGCTACGCCTTTACCGATAACGCGGTCGTAGCGTTGGTTATTTTCGCGGTAATAGACGATGGCGAAATAATTGTTTTCGGTTTGGGAAAAGTTTCCGCCGATGGCATTTTTATGATCGATGCCAGTTTTATCGGCAACCACATACTGATAGTTTACGAAACCTTGCTTGACCATAATCGCTTTTTCGTACCGTGCTTTTTTGGCGTCGTATTCTAATTTGTTTTCATCGCTAAGAGCGTAATTGTTGAACATTCCGTTGACGTAAATGTTCTTGTTCGCGAAATATGTCGGTGCCGAAAGTGTGAAGAACACCCACGCATAGTCGGCTTCAATTTCATTGTTTTCGGCATTGACGTTCAAAACGACGAAGTTACCGTTGATATCGGGATAGAAAGTATAGCCTTTATTAGCCCGGGCTTCATCGGTATACAGATGTGAATTGTAGACATCGCCATTGGAATCGACACGCGCTACATTGTTGTTGGCCGCCCTGATATCTTTATTTTCGAAAAACAGGAATTCGTTGCCGGCCCAGAATTGGGTTTCCTTGTCGTATTTATAAATCAGGTCGTTGC
>JADMKR010000245.1:1325-7719 GCA_015478765.1 Flavobacterium sp. | reverse complement strand
GGCGTCATCGAATCGGCCGTTTTGCATCAGCAGGACTTTCACATTCCGAAGTGGATTTTGAAACAGTATGTTAGGTGATTTAATGGCGAAATCGGGGTTGTGTTTTTCATTGATGACATCCATTGTACGCGGTCGTTTGACTTGCATTGGCACCGAGACCAGATCTTCATACAGTATAAATTTGCGGGAAAAAACAACATCGCGGTTTTCATCCAGAATTTTTATCAGATAGTTTCCACTCACACGAAGTTGCGTCTGCCTGTTAGGAATGGTGAGTTGGTAGTGGGAATAGATTTGCAGCGTATTGAAAGAGTTGGTATAATTCTGAATCCGCAAATTGTCGAATCCCGATAAATATTCGCTTTTCACAAGCTGTGACGGACGCCAGTCGTAATCGCAGTGAACGATTTCATAATAATAATTGGCTTCATTGCCGAACAAATCGTCAAACTGAATTTGAAACGGGTCGTGGAGGCTGAAGATAGGAACCGCGTTCAGGCCGTTTTGAACAAATGATATTGTTTTGATATTATAAGGCGGTGCGACTTCGGAAAGTCCTTGGGAAGACGCGGTGGCAAATGAAAGGACGACAACTAGTTGCAGGATAATTTTTTGCATGAGCAGGATTTGAAAATATGTAAATATAACAAAATTGCGCAAACACAAACTGTGCCGCCAAATGACAAGGCTGGTACCGTCTATTATTTAAAGCAGACCGGAATTAATTCGCCTTTTGCGAGGCAGTATTTCTGAACGATTTCAGTTGGAAGTTTACGTGTATAATCTTCTTCGATCACTTTAAAACCTACCGATCGCAATTTGTCGAAATAGTCGCGACCGTAAATGCGCACATGGTCGTACTGCCCGAATATTTTCGCGCGTTCATTTTTATCGGTGATGGAATCGTCTTCGAAGGTTTTGTCGCGCGACAAGTCCTGCGGTATCTGAAATATGCCAAATCCGCCTGGTTTCAGCACCCGATACAACTCGTGCATTGCTTTGGTGTCGTCGGGAATGTGTTCGAGTACATGGTTGCAGAGTATGACATCGTAGCTGTTGTCTGCAAATGGAAGATTGCAGATGTCGGCTTTTACGTCGGCCAGTGGCGAATTTAAATCGGTTGTAGTGTAATCCAGGTTTTTTAATTTTCTGAATCGCTGGTAAAAAGCCTGTTCGGGAGCGAAGTGCAGAACGCTGAGCGGTGCCGAAAAAAAGTCGGTTTCATTCTTTAGGTACAGCCATAGAAGACGATGTCTTTCAAGTGAAAGCGTGCCGGGCGCCAGGACATTATTGCGCTGGGTCCCGTAACCGTATGGAAGAAACATGCTGAAAGATTTTCCGTCGATCGGATCGGTAAATTTATTTCCTTTTAACGCAACGGCCAGTACCGGTCGGGCCAGATAGCTTAACCTTATCAACAGCGGTCGGGGAACGGAGTTCAGTATGAATTTGAAAAGTTTTTTCATGGGTTTACACCGTCAGGGGCGTAGCGCGGAACCTGTCCTCTTCGTCGCTTTCAATTCCGAGTGCTTTGTAGATATATGCAAAAGTCGACAGTAGTTCGGGTTTGCCATCAATCAGCGCAACATCGTGTTCAAAGTGGGCGCTCGGTTGTCCGTCGGCGGTCACGATTGTCCAGCCGTCTTTCAAATGCTTGACATTTCGCGTTCCCATATTGATCATTGGTTCGATGGCGATCACCATGCCTTCGACAAATAATTTTCCGCGGCCGCGCTTCCCGAAGTTAGGAACTTCCGGATCTTCGTGCATTTTTTTACCCAGTCCATGGCCAACGAGATCGCGAACGACTCCGTAGCCTTCAGCTTCCGTGTAGGTTTGAATTGCATTACTCAGATCGCCCACGCGCCTGCCGGCCCGGAATTGATCGATTCCGATATAGAGAGATTCTTTGGTGATGCGCAGCAGTTTTTTTATTTCCGGAGTGACATTGCCAATTTCGAACGTATAGGCATGATCGCCATAATATTCGTTTTTCAGCGCACCGCAATCCACCGATACAATGTCGCCATCTTCAATAGGACGGTTTGTAGGAAGGCCGTGTACAACCTGTTCGTTTACACTGGTGAGCAAAGTTGACGGACAACCGTAGAGGCCAAGAAATCCGGGAACTGCTCCATGGTCGCGAATGAATGTTTCTGCGAGTTTGTCGAGTTGAAGCGTAGTGATGCCGGGCTTTATTTCGCTGGCGATCATTCCCAATGTTTTCGATACGATGAGAGCGCTTTCGCGCATCAATTCAATTTCTTCGCGTGTCTTTTGGATAATCATTGTTCAGATTTTACAGCCGCAAAAGTACGACATTCTATACTATTTGGCGAGAATCTATAAAAGTGAATGCCGGGTCATGACTTCGGGCTTTTCAATTCCGAGGATGTCCAATATCGTCGGTGCGATATCGGCTAAAATGCCATCGTGAATTTGTGGTCGGTCGGGGTCCACTAAAATAATCGGCACCGGATTCGTGGTGTGTGCGGTATTCGGACTTCCATCGGGATTGATCATGGTTTCACAGTTGCCGTGATCGGCAATGACCAATGTGGTGTAACCGTTTTCTAAGGCGGCGTCGATGACCTTTTTGGCACATTGGTCGACAGCTTCACATGCGCGTATGGCAGCTTCCATATCGCCGGTATGTCCTACCATATCGCCGTTGGCAAAGTTCAGGCAGATGAAATCGGCTTCCTGTTTATAAAGTTCGGGAACTAATGCATCGGCGAGTTCGAATGCGCTCATTTCGGGTTTCAGGTCGTAGGTCGCTACTTTAGGCGATGCGCGCATGATTCGGGTTTCACCTTCGAATGGCAATTCGCGGCCGCCCGAAAAAAAGAAAGTTACGTGCGGATATTTTTCGGTTTCAGCGATTCGAATCTGTTTTTTGTTATGTTTTTCGAGCACTTCACCCAAAGTATTGCTTAGATTATCCTTTTCGTAAATAACATGTATTCCTTCAAAAGTGTCGTCGTACCGCGTTATCGTTAAGTAATAGAGATCGAGCTTTTTCATGTCGCAGTCTGGAAAGTCGCGCTGACTCAAAGCTGATGTCAGTTGGCGGCCCCGATCGGTCCGGAAATTAAAATAAATAACGACATCGCCGGTTTTGATGGTAGCCAATGGTTGCTGATTTTCGTCGACTACCACTATCGGCTCGATAAATTCATCGGTAATCTCATTTTCGTAACTGTCGTGCACGCTATGTAAAGCATTGTCTGTTTTGTGACCGAGGCCGTGTACCAATAGATCGTATGCCAGTTTTATCCGTTCCCATCGTCGATCGCGGTCCATTGCATAGTAGCGGCCGATGACCGAGGCCAGTTTGGCAGGCGTATTCTTGATGAAATTTTCGAGGTCGCTCAGGAAAAACGATCCTGATTTTGGATCGACATCGCGACCATCGGTAAAGGCGTGGATGAATTGTTTTTTAACGCCGAATTCGGTGGCAGCGGTAATCAGGCCTTTTAAATGCTGTATGTGCGAATGAACACCGCCATCGGATAGCAAGCCGAGAAAATGGACATTTTTGTCATTGGCTTTTGCGTATTCGAAAGCTGCAACAAGCTCTTTTTCCTGATTGATCGATTTGTCGGCGACAGCGAGATTGATTCGCGCCAGATCTTGATAAATGATACGTCCGGCGCCGAGATTCATGTGACCCACTTCCGAATTGCCCATTTGTCCTTCAGGCAGACCTACATTGAGTCCGTCGGTGCGCAGCTGGGCATTTGGATATTTTCGGTACAAACTATTAATAAACGGGATATTGGCGTTGTCGATTGCTGACACTTTGGGGTCGGGCGATTTTCCCCATCCGTCTAGAATCATCAGTATAACCTTGTTATTCATGAGTTGGCTTTTTACAAATATAACCGATTCGATTCGGAGTGAACAGGTATCCGTTTACGATTTTTTCTTCAGCGAGTTGTAGTCGACAAAATAGCGGACGCTGAAAGACAGCACTGAGTTGAGGTTATTGTTGAACAGTTTGTCAAGATTGTGCCTGTAGCCACGATCAACCGTGTCGCGATAATCGATTGAATTGTTTCTATACAATATTGAGATCTGACTTGCCGGCGCGAACCACCACGAGTAGGAGAGATCGAAGTTCCAAAGATTCAGATTTTGATCGTAGGCATGAGTCAGTGCAGGATCGGCGGTGATAAAGTCGAGATATCCTTGGGGATTCAGGCTGAACAAGTCGTGATTATCTGAATAAGACCAGTAATGGCGAGCTGTCAGATTAATTGTCATTTTATTGTTGATCGAATAGCGTCCCGAAAACTCGTTGCTTATAGTTTCGCGATTGCGTTCGGCATAAATGATGTCGTCGCCTGAAAAATCTACGAACCCCTGATCTTTTAATTCCTTGTAGTAATCAATTTTATAGATCAGCAGTATTTTGTCGCTGATTCGGTACCGCGGACTAAATATGGCACCATATCCGTTGCGTCCATCTTCTTCGGTGACATGCATTGATGGATTGATGTCGATGGCAAACGGTCGGTTGTAATTTGACGAAAAAGTAAACCACGCCGACAATTCCCGCGGGCGGTAGGAGAATCTTCCCAGTACTCTTGGCTGATAAAAATCGAATGTCTCCAGTGGTCGGTATTGCATGCCAAGCTGCAGCCAATCGTTGGAACGGGTATTCCCCATGGTATTGATACTAATGTAATAATCCTGGGTTTTACCGGTTGTGTTTTGGATTTCAACGCTGGACGTAATTTCGCCCAGGAACGTGTTAAATACTTTTGTCGGATTAAGGATCCGATAGCTGTAATTGGCGTAGGCATTGTGATAATTCGTTTGGAAGATGATTCCCATATCGTTAATGTCGTAATCGGCCGAGATATATTTTCCGAAGATATCGAATCGATGCTTTCCGCTGGTTTTTATGAAATTAAGGCCGGTCTTGAAGCCGCTGTAATCCTGCACAGTATTTATATAACTGTATTTGAAGTCACCCGCCAGTTTGTAGGTGTTCTCTTTGGTGTTTAAATCCCACGCTATTGCCGATACGTTGGCATCGCGAAATCCGCCATCGCGAATAACATTTGAATTGGCAAACGACACCGATGAGTTTTGATTGAAACGCTGGTCTAAAACGATGAGGTTATAATTTACCAAAGGTTCGACCACCACCTTACGCTCTTGTTCCAGATCCTGATTTCGTACCGTGGCATATGTGCGTTCTGTTATGGCATTCAGAAACCCGACGCCCAGGCCGTTATTAGTACGCCCCGAAATTTTAATAGCATTGATCAAATCGACGGTGGCGGGAAAAGTAGTGACGATTTCATCGGGTGTTGTTTCGGGATACGTGGAAGGTTCGGCACCGATCCGACGGGAATACAGGAGAGCGCCTTTGTTGAAAATGTCGGTTCCTTCCGTAAAAAAAGGGCGGTTTTCATTGAATTGCTGCTCATATGGCGTAAGGTTCAGTATGACATTGTCGAAGCGGGTCTGACCGAAATCGGGAATCAGGATCGCATCCAAAGTAAATGAATCATTGATGCCGTATTTAATATCCATTCCGGCCTTGAAAGTATGATCGGTTTCACCAGTCTCGGTATGATTGTAATAGTAGGAGGAATAAGGTATGAAAAAGAGCCGGGTAGGCGTTTTGATGTTTTGAATACCGGTTAGTTCGCCGGTTTGCGGTAGTTTGGTTGCTATATTGGCGTCGACGTGGTTCCAGGTGTATTTCTGTCGATCACGTCGTATTTCCCGATAGAAGTTCACGCCCCAGGTTTGAATGTCTTCGTTCGAGAATCTCAATGCTGCGTATGGAATTTTCATTTCAACCACCCACCCGAAATCGGTTACACGTACCTCGCTGTCCCAGATGGCATTCCACGAATAATCCTCGCCCTGCTCTGTCGCCAGGCAATCCATTTGTACGCCTGCGGCACTCACAAAAAAACGGAAATCCTGCTGACCATCATTGTAGCCGTTGATATATATTCCGAAGTGTTCCGATGTGCCGAAATCATCACGGTCGGTAATCTCTTTTAGAATTTTGTCGGGTTCATCGTCGTATAGGATGGCACCGACATATATGGCATTATTATCGTACAGGACCCGTACTTCGGTACGCTTATCGTTACTGAGTAGTTTGCCGTTATCGGGCTCAAACATTATAAAATCGGTTGCAATTGGAGCCGACTGCCATAATGATTCCGATAAATTGCCATCAACGGAAATATTCTCAGAGGCAAATACTGCATTCAGCGATTTCTTTTGCGCCATTGCCGAATATCCGAAAAGCAGCAGAATGACGACGATAATTAGCCGGAATTGAATCATTTAATAACGAGGTTCGATGCACAAAATTAAATATATTATCGAGCGGAGCAATCAAATTACAATAAATATGGTC
>JADMKR010000245.1:0-1315 GCA_015478765.1 Flavobacterium sp. | reverse complement strand
AGTATCGTTTGTCGTTAAGTTTTTATTAAAGATAAAATTTTCGTTTTTGTGTTTTTCACCGAATATATTCGCATTTAAGCGATAAAAAAATCTTAAAGTTCTTGATTACCAGCATTTAAAGCGTATCTTTGTCATCCCCTTCAAATCTATATAAACTTTTAAACTTTATTTATGATATACAAAATTCTTCCCTTGTTATTATTCTTTACTGCTAACATTACACCTTCTGTTCCTACTGTCAAGCCTGAATTGCTTGCAACCAATATAGTTTCGGTTGAAGAAAAAGTAGAATCGGTTTATCAAAATTTAAATGCTCAGAATTTCACGCTGCCAAAATTGGAAAGTTTTTCAAAAGCATTGATCGGTTTTTACGACCTGAAGCAAAAAGGTATTGTTACTAAAGATATTCTGACGTTGGTTGATTTTAGCCTGTCATCAAACACAAAACGACTTTGGGTAATCGACTTGTCGACTAATACGGTGCTATACAACTCACTTGTAGCACATGGACGCAACACCGGAAACGAATTTGCGACAAATTTTTCCAACAAAGCAGAATCGTACCAAAGCAGCTTAGGCTTTTATGCAACGGGCGAAATCTATACAGGCAAACACGGAAAGTCACTTCGGTTGGATGGCCTTGAAAAAGGAGTCAATGACAACGCCCGAGATCGTGCAGTAGTTATGCATGGCGCCGATTATGTTTCGGAAAGTTTCATTAAAAATCATAGCCGTCTTGGAAGAAGCCTGGGTTGCCCGGCACTACCACGCGAATTGACAAGTGAAATTATCGACACTATTAAAGATAAATCTTGCTTATTTATTTACCATCCTTCAGCTTCGGCGAAAAGCAACGTAAAATATACATCATAATTTAATTCACTCTCAATGAGGCTGTATGATCTTCGGATTTTACAGCCTTTTTTTATGCTATTTCCTTATACATAACATAGTGGGTTCCGATGTCGTTCACTTCGAATGGTTCCCCAACCGTGACAAATCCCGACTTCTGATAGAAAGGCACCGCCGAGGCGCGCGCGTTGAACCACAGCACGGCGTTACATCCGCTAATCGATTGTTCGACCTTATCGAGCAGCTTTCGGCCAAAATGCCTATTTTGAAACTCCGGCAAAACGGCCATTCCGCGTAATTGATATTGTTTTTGACCCTTGAACGCGGGATTTTGCTGATCGAATATGGATGCGACTGCCGCCAGAACGTTATTGTGGTACAGACCCAAATGAACCGTGGTAACAGCATCGTCGTTTTCAAAAATGCAGTCGGATAATGCTTTGCCAGCCCGTAAAACCGGGTG